>JAURVW010000750.1 GCA_030655275.1 Solirubrobacteraceae bacterium | reverse complement strand
TGACGGCCTCGCCACGGTGCTGCGCGTCGACGGCCTCGTTGATCTGCGACAGCGGGAACGTCGTGATCAGCTTGTCGAACGGGAACTTCCCGGCCTTGTGCCACTCGAGCATCTGGGGGATGTAGACGTCGGGCTCGGCGTCGCCCTCCTGGATGCCCCGGATGCTCAGGCCGAGCGCGAGCAGCGGCAGGTACGGGATCGGGGTCATGATGTCGAGCGCCGGCGGGACGGCGAGGATGCCGTAGGTGGCGTGGAACGCCGCGGCGGCGACGGAGCCCGCGATGACCTCCGGGATGCCGGTCGTGTCGACGACGAAGTTCGCGCCGGCCGGGGCGATCGCGCGGACGAGCTCGCCGAGGTCGCCGGTGGTCGGGTCGATCGCGTGCGTCGCGCCGAGCTCGATGGCCAGGTCGCGGCGAGCGGCGACGGGCTCGGAGACGATGATGTGCTCGGCCTCCTGGATGGCGCCGCCCATGGCCGCCGCGAGGCCGACCGGGCCGCCGCCGAGGATCAGGAGCGTCGAGCCCTTGGTGACCTTGAGCGAGTTGGTGACCGCGCCGGCGCCGGTCATGATGCCGCAGCCGAGCGGGCCGAGGATCTCGAGCGGGACGTCATCGCCGACGGGCACGACGTTGCGCTCGGTGGTCAGCGCGTAGGACGCGAAGGAGGACTGGCCGAAGAAGCTGCCGTGGACGACGTTGCCGTCCTGGGTCAGCGTGGTGGTGCCGTCGCCCTGGACGCCGCCGTAGTTCAGCGGGGCGAAGTTGTGGCAGTAGGCCGAGTCGTCGTCCTTGCACGTGCCGCACTCGCCGCAGGTCGCGAAGCCGACCGCGACCTTGTCGCCGACCTTGACCTTGGTGACGCCCTCGCCGACGGCCTGGACGATGCCCGAGCCCTCGTGACCGAAGACGGCCGGCAGCGGGGCCGGCAGGATCTGGTCGCGCGCCGTGAGGTCGGTGTGGCAGAGGCCGACGCCCTTGATCTCGACGATCAGCTCGCCGGCTCGCGGAGCCTGGAGCTCGAGCTTCTCGATCGTGAACTGACCCTTGCCCTCGCGGACGACTGCGGCGGTGATGTCCATGCCTGCTCCTGTGTTCGTGACGGTGTCGTGCGTCCCGGGATGCACGACACCAGTGGCGGTGCTCGCGCGGGACGGAGCGAACGTATCCGGCCGTCCCGGGGTGCGCACGGTCTCGTGACGCACCACTGGAAGTCTCTCCAGTGCCCTGGGCCGCGCC
>JAURVW010001052.1 GCA_030655275.1 Solirubrobacteraceae bacterium | reverse complement strand
CTTTCTCAGCCCTCAACCGCAGTGTCCATCATCGCGACGCGTGTCTCGCTACCGGACGTCGCTGCCACTGCCGACCTCCTCTCGCTGCTTCCGCCCGCGCTCGCCGAGCGCTATGCGGACGCTGGGAAGCTTCGCCGCCCGCCGCCTGCCTCGCCGGAGGAAGCCGCCGCGCCGCGACGGCGACAGCCGAAGATCCGCCTGATGGCCTCGCGCCCGGAGTATCTTCTGCTCGTCCGCCGAATGCTGGAGCGCGGCATGCTGGACTTCACCACTGCACCCGTCATTGTCAACGGCCTCCACGGCGTGCCGAAAGGCCCCGACGGCATCCGCCTGATCATTGACGCCCGGCCCGCCAACCTTTGGTTCTGCGACCCGGACCACGTCGACCTGCCCACTCCGGACGTCCTTGCCCGCCTTCGCACGGCTGGCAAGCGCCCGTTCGCTGTGTCGAAGGGCGACCTGGACAATTTTTACCACCGCATTCGCACTCCGCCGTCGTTCTGGCCGTACTTCGCCCTGCCGCCTGTGCGCGCAGCCGACGTCGGCGTCGGCGGCCGTTTCGGCGCGGACGCCCTTGTGTGGCCGTGTTGCACCACCTTGCCAATGGGTTGGTCGCACAGTGTGTTTGTCGCGCAGACCGCCCACCTGCACCTCGTACTTTCTCGTACCGGCCTCCGGCCGGCAGATCGCATCTCGTCGTTCCGACGGCCCACCAACCCTGTCGGCGAAGCCAAGGCTGACGGCGAACTGATGGCGGCGCCCGATCGGCGCATCTGCTGGGACATCTACATCGACGACCTCATCCTCTTTGGACCCGATGCGGCGGAGCTCGCCAAGGCGCACCAGCAGTGGGCCGACGGCGCGACCGCCGCCGGCGTGCCACCCAAGCTCTCCAAAAGCGTCCCGCCGACGTTCGGCCCCGTCGAGTGCATCGGCGTCGAGGTCGACGGCGTGCAGCACACTTTCGGCCTTTCGGCCACACGGCTGCAGACGCTCGTCGAGGACACCACCCGTTTGCTTCGTCTCGGCGTCTCGACGGGCTGGGGCATGCGGCAGCTAATCGGCCGGTGGATCTGGGCGTGCCTGCCCGTTCGCCCGTCGCTGTCGGTGCTCTCCTCAGTGTTCACCTTCGCAATGGCCGCTGGCCGCCGCCTCTTTACCCTCTGGCCGTCCGTCCGCATCGAGCTCAGCACGCTCTGCGGCATCGCGCCCCTTCTCGTCGTCAAGCTCGACGCAGGGTGGTTTAGGTCGGCCATCGCGACTGACGCTTCGTCGCAAGGCCAAGGTGTCGTCACTGCACGGGTGGCGACGCCTACGCAGCTGCATTGTGCTGGCTTGGCCGGCGCAGTGCCGACGCACCTGCCTCTGCCGCCCACTGCCGTTGCCCTCGCCGCCAGCCACCGCTGGTCGACGATCGTCTCGTCGCAGTGGCGGTTCGAGGAGCACATCAACGTGCTCGAGCTGCGCGCCATCAGCACCGCTGTGCGCTGGGCGCTCTCGCAGCCGGCCGCGCTTGGCGCGCGCCTCCTCATCCTGTCAGATTCTACCGTCGCTGTGGCCGCTCTCGCCAAGGGCCGCAGCTCCTCTCCGCTCCTCCTCCGCCGCCTCCGCCAAGTCTCCGCCCACCTGCTCGCCAGCGGTCTCCAACTCGCTGTGTGCTGGCTGCCCTCCGCAGCCAACCCCGCCGATGGCCCATCACGTGTTTTTCCGCCGCGACCGGGTCGTAGGTGGTGAGCGGAGCGCGCCGTCGTTTCGTCAGGTCGTCAGATCT
>JAURVW010000749.1 GCA_030655275.1 Solirubrobacteraceae bacterium | reverse complement strand
TGCTCGAAGACGATGTCCGGAGCGTCGCCGAGGAGCTCGGCGACCTTGTTGGAGAAGCGGCGCGACTCGAGGAAGCGTGCCTTCTCGTCGGCACCCTCCTCACCGCCCTTGCGCATCATGCCCTTGAAGTCGTTGCGGTTGATGTAGTCCGTTGCACCCAGGCGCTTGATGAGCTCGCCCTTCTCGTCGGACGACACGACGCCGACCGACTCGCCGCCGGCCGCCTTGACCAGCTGCGTGGCGAACACACCGAGGCCACCGGCGGCGCCCCAGATGAGCACCTTGTGACCCGCGCGCAGGGCGCCACGGTTCATGAGCATGCGGTACGCGGTGAAGTACGTGAGGCCGTACGACGCGGCCTCCTCCCAGGAGAGGCTCTCGGGCTTCTTGAGCAGCTGCTGGGCCTGCACGCGCGTGAACTGCGCGAACGAACCCCAGGTGGTCTCGTAGCCGTAGATCTTCTGCGACGGCGCGGCCATCGGGTCGAGACCGTGGACCTCGACGTCCTCGTAGGACGCCTGGTTGCAGTGGACGATGACCTCGTCGCCGACCTTCCAGCGCGTGACGCCGGGGCCGACCTTCCACACGACACCGGAGGCGTCGGAGCCGCCGATGTGGTGGCCGAACTCCGGGTGATCGCCATAACGGAAGATCGAGATCGGCTTGCCGAGCGACGCCCACACGTTGTTGAAGTTCACGCCGGCGGCCATCACGCGGACGACGACCTCGAAGGCGCCGGGCTCGGGAACGTCGACCTCCTCGAGCTGCATGGCGTCCTTGGGCTCGCCCTCGCGCTCCTGGCGAATGACCCAAGCAGCCATCGTGCTGGGGAGCTGTCCGGGTTCGGTGTCGATCGTCGCGACGGTGCTGATGTCTACAGCCACGGCGGTCCTTCCTCGCGGGGGTTCAAACGGTGTGACGGCCAAGGCTGGCCGTCACGTGGCGGGCGGGCGTCCGCCAGACGCGCGGAGTGTATCGCCGTCCGGGCTCCGGCAGGAGCCCGCGCGAGGTGGTCAGGCCTCGGCGTCCTCGCAGCGCGCCACCACGCGGGCGTTCTTGGCGAACGGAAGGTCGACCACCTGGGCGGTCGTCCCGCCGCATTCGACCGTGGCTCCGGGCTCGACCTCACGTCGCAGGATCGCCATCGCGACGAGTCCGACGTGGGGGGAATCGGCGACCCGGCGGACCTGCCCGACGGTCTTCTCGCCGAAGGAGACGGTGCCGTCGCCGGACGGGTCGTCCTCGAACACGAGGCCGCGGAGATGACGGTTCGGCTTGCCGCGGTAGAAGAGGCGGGCGACCGTCTCCTGACCGACGTAACAGCCCTTCGTGAAGGAGACGGCGCGATCGGTGAGCCCGGCCTCCTGCGGCATCGTGCGCTCGTCGAGTTCGACGCCGAAGCGCGGGCGGCCCTTGGCGATCCGGGCGACCTCGAGCTCGGGCTCGGTGATCGTCGTGGCGCCGCGCTCGGTGAGGACGGCCTTGATCACGTCCACGTCGGAGGCATCGCAGAGGATGTCGACGCCGAACTCGGTGATGATCGCGTGGGCCGGGATCCCGTTCACGGTGAAGGGGGCGTTGCGGTATTCGCTGCCACCGAGGTCCTCGACCTGGGCGACGGCCTTCGCTCGTGGGCCCACGAGCGAGATCAGGCCGCGCTGCAGCGTGCGTTTGTGCAGCTCGGCGTCGTGGCCGACCGTCGCCACGCGGAGCAGGTCGAAGAGGGCCTGGAGCGACACGCGCTCGGTGTCGAGTTCGAAGGTGTCGGCGGTGCGGACGATCCGCAGATCGCCAAGCATCTGGCCCTTCGTGGTGAGGAAAGTCGCGTAGCTGCCGCAGCCGGGTTCGACGGCGGTCACGTCGTTGGTGACCTGGCCGTTGAGGCACTCCGCGGCGTCCTCGCCGGAGAGCGCGAGCTTGCCCCGCTCGGACCGATCCAGGAGCGCGGCCCCGCAGCGCAGGGCGCGCTCGGCAGTCTCGCCGAGGGAGACGACATCGATCACCTGGGGGCCGGAAGGCTGCGCTTCGATCGCCACGGAAGGGAGGCTAGTAGGACCGCCTCGGCCACCCCGTTCGCCCGTGGACACACAGCGCCCCGGAAACCCTCTGCGTCCAAGCGGACACTCGTCCGCCGGCCTCGGGGCGGCCGCGAGGACGCGGCGGATGGGTCAGTACTGCGGCGGGCGGGTGAGGCGGCGCGCGATGCCGCCGACGGCCGTCTGACCGATGTACTCCAGCGAGGCGAGCAGCGGATGACGGTCACGGGCCACGTCCTTACCGGCGCCGAGCCGCCAGAGCTGCGTCGTGTGCCAACCGAGCTCGGCGACGTTGTCGAGCGGCTTGATACCCGTGCTCAGCTCGCGCGGGTCCACCGCGCCTGCCAGCGTGCCGTCGATGAGCTTGGCCGGAAGGCCCGGGTCCAGGCACGTCGGACGGCCGAGGCCGATGAGGTCCACCGCGCCGGTGGCGAGGGCCTCGTCCATCCCGGCACGGGAGCGCAGGCCACCCGTGAGCATGAGCGGCATCGAGGCGACGGAGCGCACCTTCTCGGCGTACTCGAGGAAGTAGGCCTCACGCAGGCGCGT
>JAURVW010000747.1 GCA_030655275.1 Solirubrobacteraceae bacterium | reverse complement strand
GGCGCACCTTCGTCGCGATCGTCCTGATCGGGCTGAGCGGTTTCGCGTGGGGCGGGGTCGCGCGCGACGAGACCAAAGCCGTGATGCCGGACTCGCTCCTGCCGTGGAAGATGCTTGCGGGCGACGACGGGGGCTCCTCGTCGACGATCCCGCTCGGGCACTCGCCCGGCGCCGCCTCGCCGCGATGAGCGAGCCGGCGAGCTCCACCCCACCGCCGGGGCACGTCGGGGCGATCGGGCCGCGCGCCTCGTACCAGCACCGCGTCCACCGGTTCAGCGGCTCCGAGCGCGCCCTGCACATGGTGCACGGCTCCTCGTTCCTGGCGATGATGGCGACCGGCTTCATGCTCGGCCTGCCCTGCATGGTCAAGGCCTACGGCGCTGAACACCGGCCGCTGGTGCTCGACGTGCATCTCGTGATCGCCGCGCTGTGGGCGACGGCCCTCTCGCTCGTGTGGATCTTCGGCGACCGCGCCCGGCTGCGCCACACCCGTGAGCAGTTCGAGAGCCTGGATGCCGACGACCTCCTGTGGCTGCGCAGCAAGGCCGCGCGCCAGGCGCCGCAGGCGCGGTTCAACGGCGGCCAGAAGCTCCACGCGATCGTGCAGGCCGCGCTCACCGTGATCCTGTTCGCCTCCGGCATCGCGCTGTGGGTAGAGCTCAAGGCCTCCGGCTTCGCCGTCCCCGGCGCGCTCGGCGTGCACGACTATGCGATGGCCGTCGCCGTCTTCTTCGTCGTCGGGCACGTGGGCATGGCGCTCTCGCCGCGGATCCGCACGTCGCTTCCGAGCATCCTGCGCGGCACCGTGCCGGCCTCCTATGCGCGCAGCCACCATGCCGACTGGGACGAGTCCGACGACCCGCGCGAGATCCGACCGCCGCGCACCGCGGGGCGTCTCTTCGTCGGGGCGGTCGCCCTCGGCTGCGGGGTCGTGGTCGCCGTCGCGCTGACGAACGTCTGAGCCGGCCGCGCCGGCCGGCGCAGCCTTCATCGAGATGTAACCGATATGCCAGCTCCTGGTGGGACACTTGGGCGATGTCGTCCTCGCAGGAACCGGGCCCCGGGGCCGCTCGCGAGACCCCGCGGGAGGTGACCCTCGACGAAGGCCGCCCGATCGGCCGTCGCGTCTTCCTGGGCACCGTCGGTCTGGGCATCACCTCGCTGCTGTGGGGCCAGGCCGCGATCGACCTGCTCTCGAAGTCGACCTCCGCGCTCCCGCAGGGCGTGCGCAGCGCGATCCCGTTCGGGCAGGGCTGGCGGATCTACGCGGTCAACCCGCCGTTCCCCACGTTCGACCGCGCCTCCTGGACGTTCACGATCGAAGGGCTCGTCGAGAAGCCGATCACGTACACCTACGACCAGCTCCTCGCGCTGCCCGCGGCCGATCAGACCACCGACTTCCACTGCGTGACGGGCTGGTCGGTCGACGACGTGGTCTGGAAGGGCGTGCGCCTCGACGACCTCCTCGCCGAGGCCAAGCCGCTCGCGTCGGCGAAGGGCATGGAGTTCTGGTCGATGGAGGAGGAGTACGTCGACACCCTCACGCTCGACCAGGCCGCGATGCCCGACGTGATGCTGGCCTACGAGATGTACGGCCAGCCGATACCGCGCGAGCACGGCGCGCCGACCCGCATGGTGATCCCGAAGATGTACGGCTACAAGGGCACGAAGTGGTGCAACCGCATCAAGCTCGTAGACCGCATCGAGGACGGGTACTGGGAGGTTCGGGGTTACGACCGCGACGCCTGGGTGGGCGACTCCAATGGCCTCTGATCCGGCCGGACCGACCGGGCCGCCGCGGGCCGCCTGGCACGCCGGGCAGGCCGACCCCGCCACGACCGATCCCGGGATCGTCGACCACTCCGGCGGCGAGCTCGGGCCGCTGACGAGCTCGGCCCGCACGCCCGAGGAGCGCGCCCTGGGCCGCAAGCGGGTGATGCGGTTCTCGGCGACGGAGCGCGTGCTGCACGCCACGAACGGCGTCGCCTTCCTCCTGCTGCTGCTCACGGGCCTCGCGCTCTTCCTGCCGTTCGTCGCGCAGCTGTTCGGCAACCGGCCGGTCGTCAAGGCGGTCCACCTCGCGGTCGCGGCCCTCTGGCTCACCGCCATCCTGCTCACGGCCATCCTCGGCGACCGCCGCGTGCTGCGCCGCACCCGCGTGCAGTTCGAGAGCCTCTCCGCCGAGGATCTGCGCTGGCTGCGCAGCTCCGCCGCGCGCGCCCGCCCGCAGGGCAAGTTCAACGGCGGCCAGAAGTTCCATGCGGTGCTGCAGGGGGCGCTCACCTTCCTCTTCTTCCTCTCGGGCACGTTCATGTACCTGGGGGAGCGCAACACCGACTTCCGCTTCCCCGGCACGATCGCCCTCCACGACTTCGCCATGGTGTTCGCGACGATCTTCGTGATCGGCCACATCTACATCGCCTTCTCGCCGAAGGCCGTCGACTCGCTCTCGGGCATGGTCGACGGCACCGTGCCCGCGTCGTACGCCGCCGAGCATCACCCGCGCTGGAACCCGGACGACGACCCGATCACCCCGACACCGAAGCCCGGGCCGCTGCGCACGGTGCTCGCCGCCGTGGTGCTCGTGGCCGGGATCGTCGGCGCGTTCCTGCTCGCCGGCGGCTGAGCGACCTCGGGGCCGACGGGGTCGGTTCACGGGTTGAGCACCGCTGCTTCACCTCAGGGCAACGTCGCGATGACGCGACGCGGGCAGGCTGCCGGGCGATGCGTCTCTCCCGCCTGTCCCTCCCCCTTATCGCCGTCGCGACGACCGCTGCGATCGCCGCGCCCGTTGCCGGCGCGACCGGCTTTTGGCCCGACCGCTCGCATCCGACGGCGCCGCCGGTCCAGACCCCGACGCTCGTCGGCCGCGCGACGATCTCGGCCACACTCTTCCTGCCCGGACCGATCTCCGGCACGGCCCTCGGCACGACGCCGGTCAACGGCGTCACGCCGCCGTTCGCCGGCCAGCCGATCCCTGGCTTCTCGGGCATCCTGCAAGAGCCCGACGGCACGATCCTCGGCCTCCCGGACAACGGCTTCGGCGCAAAGGCCAACTCCGCCGACTACCTCCTGCAGCTCCAGTACGTCGAGCCGAACTGGAAGACGGCCGCGCCGCCGACCAGTCCGCGCACCTCGGGCAATGCCCGCGTGAAGCGCACGGTCCGCCTCAGCGACCCGTGGAAGCTCGCAGGCTTTCCGCTCGCCCGCGTGGACCGCCAACTCACCGGTGCGGACTTCGACATCGAGTCGATCCAGCCCGCTCCGCTCGGCTTCCACTGGATCGGCGACGAGTTCGGCCCGTCGGTGCTGCTCGTCGACCCGTGGGGCCGCCTCGCCGCGAAGCCGATCCCGCTGCCCGGCGTGAAGAGCCCGTTCAGCCCGCAGCTCGCCGTCGGCGAGACGCCGACGCTCCCCGCCAGCGGCGGCTTCGAGGCGATGGCCCAGCTGCCCGGCGGTCGCTACCTGCTTCCGATCACGGAGAAGGCCCTCACCGCCGACCCCGACCCGTCGCGCCGCGTGATCCACCAGCTCGACACGCTGCGCCACCGCTACACGGATCGCACGTGGACCTACCGCACCGACGAGCCGACCGGGCTCGTCGCCGACGCGCAGGCGCTCGACGGGCACCGTCTCCTGATCCTCGAGCGCGACGATTTCGAGGGCGCCAAGGCCGCGGTCAAGAAGGTCTACGCCGTCGACCTGCGCGTGACGGGCGCCGACGGGTCGCTGACGAAGACCCTCGTCGCCGATCTGCTGAACCTGGCGAACCCGGGTGTCACGCAGGAGACGCCCGGCGTGTACGGCCTCGGCAACCCGTTCAAGTTCGCGCTGCAGTCCGTCGAGTCGCTGCTGCCGGTGAAGGGCAACCGCCTGCTGCTGGCGAGTGACAACAACTTCCCGTTCTCCAACGGGCGCCGCGCCGGGACGCCGGACGACACCGAGCTCATCCAGGTGCAGCTCCCGAAGGCACCCTGACCCGACCCCAACTCCCAAGACCTCAAACGGACCGTGGTCCAAGGGGCGATCCGCCCCCTGGACCACGGTCCGTTTGCAGATTTGGGGGTTGGGCGGGTGTGGGTTGCGGCTTGAGGTCGTTGCGGCTTGGGACGTGTCCCGGCACTAGCGTGCCCGCGGTGTCCTCCCCCGCTCCGCCGCCGTCCCCGCTTGCCCTGGCGCTGCGCGGGGTAAGCGTGGAGCGGTGGTCGCGGCAACTCGGCGAGCATCGGCGGCTGCTGGACGGCGTCGAGTGGTCGGTCGGAGCCGGCGAGCACTGGATCGTGCTCGGCCCCAATGGCGCCGGCAAGACGACCCTGCTGAACCTCACCGCGGCGGTGAGCCAGCCGTCGTCGGGCACCGTCGACGTGCTCGGTCACCGGCTCGGCGCGACCGACGTGCGTGAACTGCGTGAGCGCATCGGATTGGTCGACGCGCGGCTCGCCCGCCAACTGAAGGCCAGCCTGAACGGGCTCGAGATCGTGCTCACCGGCGCATTCGGCTCGATCGCCCTGCAGCGGGGCAAGCTCGCCGATGCGCACCGCGATCGGGCGCAGGCGCTACTTGCGCTGATCGGCGCCTCCGACC
>JAURVW010000746.1 GCA_030655275.1 Solirubrobacteraceae bacterium | reverse complement strand
GGACGGCGGCAGCGGCTACACCTTCGGCGGGTTCCTCGTCGCCGTCTCGCTCGTCGGCTGGGCGTTCATCGGCTTCGAGACGGCGGGCGCCGTGGCCGAGGAGGTCGAGAACCCGCGGGTCAACGTCCCGAAGGCGCTCATCTTCTCGCTGGTCTTCGTTGCCTCGATCGTGATGTACGCCGGCCTGGCGCTCGTCCTGGCCATCCCGGACCTCGGCGCCATCGCCGCCGGCAACGTCGTCGACCCGATCGCCATGACCCTCGAGTCCGCCTTCGGCTCCTGGATCGTCACGCCGATGTTCATCGTCGTCTGCACCGGCTTCACGGCCGGTCTGGTCGCGGTGCAGGCCGCGGTGTCGCGCGTCGTCTTCGCGCTCTCCCGCGACAAGGTCCTGCCGGCCTCCGCCACGCTCGGCAAGCTCTCGGGCCGCGAGCACCTGCCGATCAACGCGATCTTCGTGACGTCAGGCATCGCCGCCGTCCTGCTGGTCGTCGCGGTGTCGCTGAAGTTCTACGACACGCTCATCGGCCTGGCGACGGTCGGCTTCTACGTCTCGTTCTTCCTGCCGCTCGTCGCGCTCCTGATCCTGCGGGTGCGGGAGGGCTTCGACCCGTCGCCCACCGGCGGGGAGGTCGGCATCAAGCTCGGCAAGTACGGCACCACGATCAATGCCCTCGCGGTGGCCTGGCTGGCGTTCGAGATCGTCAACATCGCCTGGCCCCGGGAGCTCGGTCTCTCCTGGTACGTCGAGTGGGGCTGCCTCATCTCGATGGCGGTGATCGCGGTCGTCGGTGCCGTCGTCTACGGCGCCGTGAAGGCGCAGGGCCATATCCTTCCCGACGCCGAGGCGAACGCCGACGACCTCGCCCCATCCCTGCCCGCCCTCGAAGCCGTCTAGAAAGGAACGGCCGCAACGGCAAGAACGCCGCCCACGAACGAAACGGACCACGGTCCCGGTAGCTGAGCGCTACCGGGACCGTGGTCCGTTTGTATTGGGACGGTGCTCGCCTGCGGGACCAGGGAGCGGTATTCGGGACGATGCTCCTGCGGGACCAGGAGCGGGCTGGGATCTGGGACGCGTTCCGCCGCGGGACCGGGGAACGGGGTGTTTCGAGTGTCGGGACAGATCCGTCTCGGGACAGACGGACCACAGCTCGTCGCCATTTCCCCGAAGACATCGGGGAGTCGTGCGACGGGCTGCTGTGACGGTTGTCGGGCGCAGCAGCGATCCTGCCGCTACGCCCGAGTCCCCGTCTCCCCCGGTGGCCGACGCAAGCGTCTTGGCCGGTGGAGTTGGAAGAGCGCTGGTCCGGGGGGAGGAAGCCAGGCCGGGAAGATTATTGATGGCAAGTGACAAGAACCGGGGCGATCCCTGTCACACGACAAAGGTACAACACCGGAATCTGGTCAAACAAGCGTTTCGACATTCCAGGCGCATTTCCGTCGTTGTGGTTTCGCTCAGTACCGCGTGGAGCGACCGGGCGGCAGGGTCCTCGACGACGCCGTTCAGCGAAGGGAACGGGAGGTGAAGGCGCAACGCGAGCGAGGACGATCGGATCTCGGTCCCGGTCGTGGGCCCGGGGCGATGGGATCGAGGCGACGTCGTGAGCCCGACGCCACGTTGCTTCGTAGGCTCAAGCAGTGCCCGAGGGACACACCATCCATGCCGCCGCCCGCGATCAGATGCGCGACCTCGGCGGTGCGCCGGTCGCGGTGACGTCGCCCCAGGGCCGGTCGGCCGATACGGCCGCCGAGCTCGACGGCCTCGTGCTCCGGCGGATCGACGCCCATGGCAAGCACCTGCTCTACCGGTTCGCGCCGGCGACCGAGGGCCGCGTGCGCAAGGCCGACCAGCGCACGCTCCACGTGCATCTCGGTCTCTTCGGCAAGTTCTTCCGTCAGGCCTCGCCGCCGCGCGATCCGACCGGCCAGAAGCGCTTGCGCATGGTCGGAGAGGCGTGGACCATCGACCTCAGCGGCGCGACCATCTGCGAGCTGCTGCCGCCGCCCGTCGAGGCCAAGCTGCTCGCGCGACTGGGGCCCGACCCGCTGCGCCGCGACGGCGATCCCGCGCTTTTCCTGGCCGCCCTCTCGCGCCGGAAGATCTCGATCGCGGAGGCGTTGATGGACCAGAGCGTCGTCGCCGGGATCGGCAACGTCTACCGGGCCGAGGCGCTCCATGCCGAGCGCATGCATCCGCACCGCGCGGCCAACTCGCTGAGCGAGGATGAGGGCCTGGCCCTCTGGGTGCGGATGCAGGCCCAACTCAAGCAGGGGTTGGGAGACGGGATGATCGTCACGATCCCCGACGCCCCGCGCACCTCCGCGGCGCGTCGTCGGATACCGCGCGCCAAGGGCAAGTGCGTCTACAAGCGAGTGCGCTGCTACACCTGCGGTGGCCCCGTGAGTTCTGAACCGCTGGCTGGCCGGACACTCTGGTGGTGTCCGCACGACCAGCCGGTCTGACTGGTCTGCGCAGGCAGTTCCCCGAGGCCGAGCCCTCGATCGGCAACGGGCCAGACGGGCCTCTGGACGGTCGATGCTCAACAGGCTCGGCGGCCACCTCACGGCGTCCAGAAACCACAATGGACACGGGTCTTTTCGATGGTTGGCCGTCCACTGCCCAAGCGCGCCCTTCATACCTTTTGTCGGGGGATGCTCAACTCCTGGCGCTGGACCCGGACGTGGTCTAACGTGGAGTCGACCATGAGTCGAGACCGTCACCATCCGCCGACGCGCTCTGGCGCGAACGCCTCCCTGTCGGCAGTCGCTCCAGCGCTCGTTCCGGTCTCCCCGCTGCCCCGTGCCGCGGAGGCCTACGTGCCTCCCGGTTCGTACGGCGCGGGCGGGCCCCACGTGCCGTTCACGCCGTACGTGCCGCCGCTGCCGCCGAAGATCGACGAGAACTCCCCGTCCTCCGCCCTGCGCGTGGTGACGGAAGACCCGCTCGCCTTTCTCGCCGCCCAGGCTGCGGCGCACGCACCGGCCGAGGACCACCGTCAGCCGACCGTCCCCGGCAACCGTTTCCGCTCGCCGGCCGAGGCCGACACGCGCCGGGCTCCCGAGCAGCGCCGCACGTCGGTGCCGCCGCCCGGCTTCCGCTGAGCTCCCGGCGCCGCCCTCCGTGCGGCGCCCCCCGCCGCGCAATGCCGCGCGGCACCCGGACGTGGCCGATGAGCATTCCGTGGGGAGTCACGGAACCGACACCGAGAAGAGGTCGTCGTCGAATGCGGGGGCCGGCCCCACGCCGGCCCCACGCGCCATCGCCGTCGCCCTCGCCCAGCCGGCGTCGCGCGCCCTCGCCTGAAGCGTCTCGAGCGCGATCCGGTCCGCCGGGCTGAGCGGAGGCGCACCGAACTCGTCGCCCTCGTCGTCGAAGCCGTTCTCGTAAGCCCAGTCCGGCGGCGTGAGCGTGGGGTCCTCCCAGGCCGGGTCCCACGACTGCGGCGGCTCCCACGTCGCCGAGCCCGGGGTGGTGTCGAGCGCCGTCGACAGTGGGCCCCGTCGCGGCACGTGGATCCAGCCCTCGCTCGCGCCCGTCCGCACGGCCTCGACCTGCAGGGCGCGAGCGGCGTCGAGTCGCTGGGTGAAGGCCTCGACGGAGTCGGCGCCGCCGGAGGGGCGGGGCACGAGCTCGTCGGCGTCGATCGTGCCCGACGGCGTGATCGTCTGCTCGAGCGCGACGGCTCTCGCCACGAGCGCGCACACGAACGCATCCAGGGCGTCGGAGGACTCGCACATCGCCTCCCCCTGCCGCGGCGTGATCTCGAGCCCCGCCTGCACGAACTTCAGCACGATCGTCTCCCGCGGCACCCGCCAGCCCTTGTAGCTCCCGAACGCGATCGGCTCACCGGCCACGTCGGCCCAGGCCCGGAGCGCCGCCGCCGGATTGACCTCAGCGATGCCGTCGGTCGCGCCACAGCGGTCGAACGCCGGCCGGTCGAGTCGCCGGGCAGAGCGGGACAGGACCTCGGCGAGCAGCATCGCCGTCGAGCCGGTGCGGTCGGTGCTCACGCTCATCGGCGTGACCCGCGCCACGAGCTGCAGAAAACGATCGGTCGTGCGGAGCCGCAGATCGGGCCGCTTGCGGAAGCCCTGCAGGTCGCCCTCGTCCCAGTCCGAGATCGCCTCCACGAAGGGGACGGGCCAGCCCAGCGGCGCGCCCAGGCCGACCACCCGCTCCGCGCTCGGCGCGAATGCAGTGATTCGCTCGACGAGCTCGGCGATCAGGCTCGCCTCCGTCCGGATGCCCGGCAGCGGCCGCCCGTTGCGCACCACCCGCGACATCACCGGCGGGCCGGACCCGCGCGTGACCTCGATCTCCTCCCCGGCACCCGGCGGCAGGAGTGGGTCGCGGACCTGACTGAGCTGCTCGAGCGAGATCACCTTCGGCGGCGACTCGCTCCAGTCAATCTCACAGGTCCAGACCTTCTTCGGGTCGGTCGACAGGTCGATGCCAAGCGTCTGCATGCCCTGCAGTCTGGGCTCGACATCCAGGCAGAGTTGCGCAGTTCGCAGCGAAACTGCGCAGCCGGCGCGTACGCTCTGTGCATGAGCGAGCAGCGGGTTCGGATCGATCGCGAAGCGGAGGGGCGCGTCGCCGTGGTCGTGCTCACGCGGCCCGAGAAGCACAACGCGCTCGACCGGCCGATGTTCGACGCGATCGACGCCGCCACGCGTGAGATCCGCGCCCTCGCCGAGGCCGGCGAGATCAGCGCGGTCGTCCTGCGCGGCGAGGGCAAGAGCTTCTGCTCGGGCCTCGACATCCAGGCGATCATCGGTGACGGCGCCGACTTCGCCGGCTCGACCACCGCGCTCCTGGAGAAGGACGCCGGCGACATCGCCAACCTCGTGCAGCGGGTGAGCTACCACTGGAAGGCCGTGCCGGTCCCGGTGATCGCTGCGCTCCACGGCAACGTGCTCGGCGGCGGCCTCCAGATCGCCCTCGGCGCCGACATCCGCATCGCCGCCCCCGATGCCAAGCTCGCGATCGCCGAGATCCGCTGGGGCCTCATCCCCGACATGGCCATCACGCCCGCACTCCCCAAGCTCATCGGGATCGACCACGCCAAGGAACTCACGCTCACCGGCCGCAACGTCACGGGCACGGAGGCCGCCCAGCTCGGACTCGTGACCCGAACCGCGGAGGATCCCGCCGCCGAGGCCCTGGCCCTCGCGACCGAGATCGCCTCGAAGTCGCCGCTGGCGGTGACGCGCGCCAAGCAGCTCTTCGACGAGGTCTGGGAGGCGACCGACGAGCAGCGTCTCGCCACCGAGGAGCGCCTCCAGCGCGAGATCCTCGATCACGTGGCGGACGCCGCAGCGGCCCAGGGCTAGCGCTTCGGCGCCGCCCCTCGGCCCGCTGGACAACCGATCCGGCCGACATCTTGGCCAACGGGACAACAGCGGGGAACGCCCGGCCCGCCATCATCCATATCGAGCGACTGAGAGCCCCGGACCGTATGCCGAGCAGGCGCGGTTCGGGGTCGCTCCACCTCCGAACGGTGCATCACTGGTGCGTGATGTGTGAGGCGGGTGAGCGAAGGTGAGCAGGCCTTCGTTCGCCCGCCTTGCGTTCTCCTCGTCGTGTTGGGACACGCGGAGAGGGCGCTCGGCGCGGTGTGTCCGTGCCCTCCTAGCGGATCACCGCGCCGAACGCCCGGCTCCGGTCCACCCGCTTCCGGTGCAGTTCGGCCGCTCCGGTTCGGATGAACCCGCTCCTGCCTTCGACACACTGTCGACCCTGTCTCCTCCCCGGCGACGCGCTGCGTGATGACGGCGTGATGGTGGCGTGGAGGCAGGCAACGTTTGGGCGCGAACACCGTCTAGGCTCCGGGTGGTGTTCGACCGCGCTCCAGGACTGGTCCGCCGTGCTGCCCGGGCAGTGCGCGCCCGGACCTCCAGCTCCGCGGCCGAGCTCGACGAGACGCCGAGGCTCGACGGCAAGGTCGCCGTTGTCTGCGGTGGCACGGGCGAGGTCGGCGAGGGAATCGTCGCGGGCCTCCTGATCGCCGGCGCGCGGGTGGCGGTGCCATCGCGCTCGGGTGAGCGCCTCTCCGTCCTGGCCGACCGCCTCGAGGCCGCGGGCGTTCCGACCGAGAAGCTCGTCCCGCTCGTGGGCGACATCTCCGAGATGCCCGACGGCGCACACGACGTCGCCGCCGAGCTCTCCCGCCTCATCGGCCGCCCGGACCTCGTCGTCGTCGCGCTCGGAGGGTGGGTGCAGACCGACGCCCTCGCCGACCTCGAGATCGACACGTGGGACTCCATCATCGACGGCGCCCTGCGCGCGCACCAGCTCGCCGCCGCCGCCTTCGTCCCGCTCATGCGCGGCCGCCCGGGCGCGATGTACGTGCAGATCAACGGCGCCGCCGCGCGCTATCCGGTGCCCGGCGCCGGAGCCGTCTCCGTCGCCGCGGCCGGCGAGCTCATGGCGGCGCAGGTGATGGCGGTCGAGGAGGCCGGCCACGGCATCCAGGTCGAGGCGCTCGTCCTCGGGCCGATTCGCACCCGCTCGCGCGACGATGCCGCCGCCTGGATGATCTCCGCCCGCGCCGTCGGCGACCTGATCGCCCAGCGCGCCGCCCGGCGCGCCCAGGTCGCCGAGACCGTCCGAGCCACCGCCGAAGCCGCCGGTGCGCTGCCACTGGCCCCGCCCACGGCCCGCGAGCGCGAGCACGACGACGACCTCATCGACGACGACAGCCCCCAGCCTCGTCGCCACATCCACCCGGATGCCCTCGCGCCAGGTGGCCCGGCCACGGTGCTCGAGCTGCTCACGGCCGCCGACCTGCGCCCCGCCCGGAGCGCGGCCTCCGGGGCGGTTCGCGGTGCTCGCGGCGCCTCACTCGGCTGGGTGCTCTGGGGCCTGCAGACGGCATCGCTCTCCAAGCAGGTGCGGCGCGACGACCCGCCGCCCAACCCGCACTAGCTCCATGGTTCGGGGGAACGCATGGACCGACGTCGGCCGTGGCCGGACGCCCGCTGGCGCCGGTGATCACGAGCCCGCGACCGGGGCGCGTGCGTTCACCGCCCCATGCCGCGGAGCCGCGGTGACAGAATGGCCGGGATGACCGTTCCCGCCAGTCTCAAGACCCTTCTCGACGCCGTTGGGCCGTCGGGGCATGAGCGGGCGCCGGCCGCAGCCTTCGCCTCGATCGCCCGCGAGTTCACCGACGAGGTCGTCATCGACGTCGCCGGCTCCGTCCAAGCCCGCGTCCCCGGCACGGCCGAGGGTGCCCCGCGCATCGCCTTCGTCGGGCACATCGACGAGATCGGCCTGATCGTCACGCACATCGACGAGAAGGGCTTTCTCTGGTTCGGTCCGGTCGGAGGCTGGGATCCGGTGATCCTCGTCGGCCAGCGCGTCGCGCTCCAGACCAAGGCGGGCGTCGTGATCGGCGTCGTCGGCAAGAAGGCCATCCACCTGATGGAGGCCGACGAGCGCGGCAAGGCCCCCAAGCTCACGCAGCTCCACATCGACATCGGCGCGGCCGACGGCGACGAGGCCAAGAAGACGGTGCGCATCGGCGACGTCGCCGTGATCGCCGGCGATCCGATCGAGCTGCTGGGCGAGCGCGTCGCCTCCCGCGCGATGGACAACCGCCTCGGTTCGTACGTCGCGGTCGAGGCCGCGCGCCGCGTCTCCCAGGCCGGTGGCGCCGCAGGCGAGGTCGTCGCGATCGGCGCGACGCAGGAGGAGATCACCTTCGGCGGCTCCACCACCTCCGCCTACGCCGTGCACCCGGCGATCGCGATCGTCATCGACGTCACGCATGCGACGGACTCGCCCGGCATCGAGGAGAAGGAGCTCGGCTCCCATCATCTCGGCAGCGGCGTGGTGATCGAGCGCGGCGCGAACATCCACCCGGCGATCTCCGACCTCCTCGTGGAGGTCGCCGAGGCCGAGGGCATCGACTACACGATCGCCGTCGCGACCCGCGGCACCTCGACCGACGCCGACGCCGTCCACCTCCAGCGCGGCTGCAACGCGACCGGCCTCGTGTCGATCCCGCTCCGCTACATGCACTCGCCGGTCGAGACGATCGACCTGCGCGACCTCGAGTCGACCGTCGCCCTCGTGGCCGCGTTCGCACTCAAGGTCGGCGCCGACTTCGACGTGCGCCGGGGCTAGATGGTCGTCGTTCGCCAGCCAGCCGGGGTGCGATGACCGCCTCCGGCCCGACCACCCGGAGTCCACGCTGAGTACCCCGGAGACACCACCCGGTCTCCTCGTGCTCCTGGACATCGACGGCACGCTCGTGTGGCGCGCCTCGCGCGTCCACGCCGAGTGCGTGGTCGCGGCGATCCACGAGGTGCACGGCCCGATCGAGCTGTCGAAGGTCGACGCCGCCGGCCTGACCGATCGCCGCATCGTGCGCAGCCTGCTCCTCGGCGCCGGATTCACGGACGAGCAGATCGACCGCGACATGGAGTGGCTGCTGGCGATCGCCGCCGCACGGTACGAGGAGCTCTGCCCCGACGACCTCAGCGAGACCGTCCTGCCGGGCATCCCCACCCTGCTCGACGAACTCAGCCGCGACGCGGGCCTCCAGCTGGGGCTCGTGACCGGCAACCTCGAATCGATCGCCCATCGCAAGCTCACGGCTGCCGGACTGGCCCGGCCGCTGCTGCCGTGGGTCGGCGCCTACGGTTCGGACGCCGAGGACCGCAACCGGCTCGTGCCCGTCGCACAGGAGCGGGCAGCCGTGCTCCATGGCTGGGCGCACCGCTGGCCGTCGGAGCGCACGGTCGTGGTGGGCGACACCCCGCACGACATCGCCTGCGCCCGCGCCGCGGGAGCCTCCGTCATCGCCGTGACGACCGGTGCCTACGAGCGCGATGCGCTCGGGGAGGCCGACGTGATCGCCGACACCGCGACCGAGGTCTCGACGGCCCTCGCAGCCTTCGCCGCGAGCTGACCGGGTTCGGTCCCCGGCCGCGCGCGTCGCAGCTGACCGTGCCCGGCGGCTGAGCGCGCGCGGAGCTACCGCAGGAGGTCGTCGCCGCCACGCCGGCCGGATGACGCATCGGGATGCTCCATCGCGGCCGTGACGGCGCCGATCGCCTCGGCGATGGTCTCGGGCCGCGTGATCGGGATCATGTGGCCGCCGTCGCACTCCTGGAACGAGACGACGTTCGGCAGGTAGTCCCGCAGGCCGACGGCCGACCAGCTGCCGACCATGGCGTCGTCCATCGCGCGCACGATGCCGACGGGCACCGTGACCTCCTCCAGGTGGCGGTCGAGCCAGCCGAAGTCGCGGTTGAAGTCGACGCGGTTGGCGTAGAGCGATCGGAGGGTGTCGACGCGCAGCGTCTGACCGTAGGCATAGGCGGCGTAGCTCGGGGCGACGGGCGTGGGGGAGAAGGCCCGGACGAACGCCTGGCGGACGACGAGCTTCGTGATGCCCCAGCCGACCGTGCGACGGATCAGGTCGCCGATGCCCGGGACCGTCACGAGCAGGAGGGCGCGGGCCTCGTTACGCATCGCGAGCGGCATGCCTCGGCCGCCGCCCATCGGGGCACCGAGCACGATGCCGCCGACGAGCTCGGGGTGGCGGCGGGCGACGGCGAGTGCCACGGTGCCGCCGTAGGAGTGGCCGACGAGCAGCGCGCGCTCGATGGAGAGCGCCCGCAGGCCATCGGCGATCACGTCGGCCTGCTCGCGCATCGTCATCGCCGAGCCGCCGGTGTCGGCGAAGCCGGGGCGGTCGATCGCGATGCGATGGCGGTCGCCGAGGAGGGGCTGCACCCCGTCCCAGTCGCGGATGGAGCCAGGGAGACCGTGGATGAACACGACGGGCGGGTCCTCGCCGGGCATCTCGGTCACGTGGAGGTGGTGATGCTCACCGACGGAGATCGTGCCGCCGGGCGGGTCCGGGGTCGGCAGGGGCTTCCACGCGCCGTAGCCCCAGAGGGTGAGCCCGACCACGACGGCGGCCAGGAGGACGAGCAGGGCGAGCAGGAGCATCGAATGCCGACCGTACCGCGGATTTCCCCTGCTCGCCCGCCAGGCGCGTAGGTCATGCTCCAGTCAAACGACGAGGGGCCGGTCGCGAACGTCGCGACCGGCCCCTCGGTACGCCCGTGCGTGGCGGACGGACGCAGGTCAGAGGACCTGGGTTACTTCTTGCACTTCGCCGTGGTGGAAGCGCTGTCGTTCTTGGTGATCGTCACGCCGGTCGCGTCGGTGTAGAGCGCGTTGACCTGGAAGTTCAGCTTCTTGCTGGACGGGCACGTACCGAGACCGGCGAGCGGGACCGTGATGCGCTCCTTGCCGACCTTGACCTTCTTGCTCGGCGGCGCGAAGTCGGCGTCGACCGACTTGACCGTCGGGTAGAGATCCTGCAGCGGCATCGAGAGGCTCTGCGGGACCGGGATGTACATCTCCAGGCCGTACCCGGTGGTGCCGGAGGAGCGCAGCGAACCGACGACGCCCTCGTTGATGATGGCCGGCTTGTCGACGGTCACGTTCGCCAGGACGGTGAAGCCCGTGCCGAAGTAGAGGGTCGCCTTCGCGGTGATCTCACCGACGCTCGGGCCACCGTCGGCGAGGATCGTGGCCGTACCGAGCTTCGTCGACGACGGGCAGGACTTCGACGTCGGGAACGACACCGTGTTGCACTGCGAGAACGGAAGGGTGTTGAACAGCAACGGCACCGGGAGCTTCGCCTGGATGGCGAGCAGGCGGTTGTTGCCGGACGTGTCCGACGGGGTGTCCGGCAGGAGGGCCTTGACCTTGAACTTCACCGGGGCGGCCTGGGTGACGGTGCCACCCTTGTTGGGCGAGAGCGAGGCGGTGGCGCTGTTGGCGGCCATCGCGGACGGCGCCGCGACGAGCGCGGACATGGCGCCGAGCGCGATGAGACGGGAAAGGGGACGCATGAAGGTGGACTCCGTTTTCAGGGATGTTGGGCGAGGCCTCAAGCCGAGCGCATTGTTGCGCTGGGCCTTCCGTGACTTGAGACACGCTACACAGGTGAAGGTTGCGGTGTCCCGCTGCAATCGACCCCTTGGCGGATGAGGCTGACCACTTTTTGTGGTGGCGCTCAGATCACCCAGAGGGCGTCGGTGCCGGACGACTGCTCGGTGGCGCCGGCCTCGGTCAGCTTGGAGCGGGCCTCGTCGCGGTCGATCTCCATGATCGCAGCGACCTCGGCCGTCGCCAGGGGCTCGCCGGCCCACTCGAGCACGGCGAGTGGCTCGGTCGCGGGCTCGGCCCGCTCGAGATCCGGGGCGAGGTTGGCGAACACCACGTCGTAGGCCGTCGCCGGCACGAAGCCCGCGATCGCGGCGACCTCGCCGCGCGCCTCGAGCTCGAGTGACGGGCACGTGTAGCGCCAGCCGCCCTCCCACCGGGCGAGCTTGTTGGTGAGGTGCAACGCGGCCGGGTTGGGGTGGCGTGCGGCCGCCATGTCGGCCGCGAGGGCGGCTTCGGTCTCCGGCGACGCGGCCCAGCCGTCGAGCTCGTGGCTGTCGATGCCGGCGGCGTGCGAGGCCTCGCGGAGGGTGTGGAGCTCGTCGAGCAGGTTGCCCGAGACCATCGCCTGGAGACGCAGCTGGCGCAGGAGCGCGGCGCCGACGGCCTCGCCGCCGTGCACGCGCGCGGCGACCACCTCGCGGCAGGCCGGCATGGTCGCTGCGATGGCGGATCGGGGCGACAGGTCGAAGGGCATGCCGATCTGGCCCTCGAGGTTGGCGTAGCCCCCGGCCATCATCTCGGGCGTGAAGCCCTTCGCGATGTACTCCTCGCGGCTTGCGGCCAGGCCGACGAGGCGGGTCTTCCATTCCAGCTGCGAGCCGTAACGCCACTGCAGGCGCTTGATCTGAGGCTCGGCACTGTAGGCGAACGGGCAACCCGGATCGGTGAAGTGCGTGACGGTGACGGTCGCCATGATGGCGTTCACGCTAGCGCCATCGCGCCTCGATGCGGAGCCGACTTCTCCGCGCGGCCAGCGCGCCGAGCCGGCCCGGGCGGTGGCTATTCGCCGTGGAGGGTCAGGACGAGCGACCGGGGGCCGCCGTGGTCGCGGTGCTCGGCGAGCTGGATGCCCTGCCAGGTGCCCAGCACCAGCCGGCCGCCCGACACGGGGATCGTGAGCGACGGACCCAGCAACGACGCCTTCACGTGCGCGGGCATGTCGTCGGACCCCTCATCGGTGTGCGTGTACGACGGGTGGTCCTCCGGCGCGAGGCGGTCGAGCGAGGTTTCGAGGTCCACGCGCACGTCCGGTGAAGCCGACTCGTTGATCGTGAGCGACGCGCTCGTGTGCAGGATGAACACGTGCAGCAGGCCCGTGCGTACCTCGGTCAGCTCGGGGACACCGGCGAGCACGTCGCGAGTGATCAGATGGAAGCCGCGCGGCCGCGGCGCGAGCTGGAGCTGCCGCTGCACCCACATGCCCTCGAGGCTAGTCGGGCCGCGCCCGTCGCGGCCCGGGACGACCGGCTCGAGGGAGGCGTCCGCCGGTGGCCCGCAGGATATGGTCCGCCGATGGGAAAACTGACCGGTGAGTCCAGCGTCGAGATCGACGCGCCGATCGCGACCGTCTGGGCGGAGCTCGAGAACGTCCTCGGCGCCGCCGAGTGGCAGGGCGGCATGAAGAGCATGGCGGCCGTCGAGACCGACGCCGACGGCCGCGCAACCGTGGTCGACGTCGTCGCCGACGGAAAGGTGCGTGACCTCAAGTCGCGCCAGCGGTTCACCTACGCGGGCCCGAACAAGCTCTCGTGGTCGCAGGAGAAGGGCGACATGAGCGCGATCGACGGGTCCTGGACCCTCGAGTCGCTCGACGAGAACCGCACGAAGGCCACCTACGCGCTCGTCGCCGACCCGGGCCGCAAGCTCGGCCTCGTGATCCGCGGGCCGGTCGAGATGGCGCTGCGCGCGATGCTCGTGAACCCGCGCGCCGGCGAACTCAAGAAGCGCATCGAGGGCTGAGGCCCTCCGCCGCGGGCCTGCGCCCGCGGCCCCTCGGCTACTTCTTCTTCGCCGTCGTCTTCTTCTTCGGCTTGGTCTTCGTCGCGCCCGTCTTCACCTTCGGGACGGGCTTGCCCTTGCTGGTCGCCGCGCGCTTCGGACCGGCGGCTCCGAGTCGGTCGACGGCGACGACCGACACGTCGATGCGGTCGTCGGTCGTGACGCCGGGGATCACCAGCTTTGTCGTCTTGCCAGCCACCGGCAGGAGCTGGAGACGACCGTCGTCGCCCTTCACCGACACGCGGTAGCCCGCCGCGCCGGCGACCTTCGTCCACGAGGCCGAGACCTGCGTCTTCGTGCGCTTCAGGGTGACCTTGCGAGGAGCGGTGAGCTTCTGTGGTGATGGCGCGACGTACGAACCGAGCCCGATCACCTCGACCTGCCGCGTGCCGACCGCGACGACGGCCTCGAGCGTGCGACGTCCGCCGGCGGCGTGGGCCGGCGTGAAGCTCAGCGTCGTGGTGCCGGACTTCCGCACCGTGCCGAGCTCGTGGGCAGAACCGTCGGGCAGCAACTCGCGCACCGTGAGCGTCTGGTCGCCGAGGTCGGACACCTGCACTCGCGCCTTGCGCTTCGCCCACGCGCCCTTGGCGACCGTCGCCTTGGCCTTCGGCTCTGGTCGTTCTCCGGCGACCTGGACGTCGGTGATCGCGGCGCCGGTGGCGGCCGGAGTGATCGTCCAGCTGCCGGCCGCGTCGTCGATCTTCACGGCGACGGCGCCGGTGCCGGTGGGCAGCGCGAGGATGCGCGGAGCCGCCGCCGGGCCCGTGCCGCCGGGCGACACGGTGAGCGTGCGGCCGCCGGGGCCCGTCAGGGTGAAGCCCGGCGCGGCACTCGCGCCTCTGACGAGGAGCCCGTGGGTGCCCTCCCCGAGCGTGATGGTCTGCGGACCACCGGCCTGCAGACGCCGGGCCCGCGCACCCGAACCGCTCAGCGATGCGGGCTTGTAGGCGTCGAGGTTGCAGAAGCCGACGTCGGAGTCGCCGCCCCAGGGCTTCTCGAACCCGATCTCGGCATCGATGATGTCGACCCCGAAGAGCGTGCCGGAGGCCGTCCCGCAGGCCGCAAAGCCGATCGACGAGATGATCGCGCTGGCCGAGGCCGACGCCGCGACGAAGTCCTTGGAGCCCGCCGAGAGCGAGCCCTTCATCGTGCCGTAGAAGTCGCCGTTGCCCAGGTTGATCCCGCCGCCGCCGGTGAAGGCGATGTCCGCCAAGCCGAGGTCGAGGGTGGTGCCGCCCGAGAACGTGATCGGCCCGTCGGTGCGCACGCTGACGCTGCCGTAGGCGAGTTCGAGATCGACGAGACTCAGCGTGCCGGAGGCGCCGATCTGCGCGTACTTGCCGCTCTTGGGCACGAACACGTACGCGCCGTGGCCTTCGCTCGGCAGGGCGCGGATGCTGAGGGCGGAGGAGCCGGCGAGCTGCGGTCCGAGCGACAGCACGACGCCCCCGCCGAGCCTAAAGCCCTCCTCGTCGTTCGTGAGTCCGATGCCGACCTGCGTGAGCAGGATCGGCGGGGTCGGGAAGAGCGGCAGCGGCAGGGGCGGGACGCCCGTCCCGACATCGATCGCGAGCTTCGTCAGCTTGCCGTCCTCGAGGGCGAAGGCGCCCTTGATCGATGCCTCCTTGCCGGGCGCGGCTGGCGGCAGCGTGACGCTGGCCTCGCCGACGAACCGGTTCGTGCCGCCACTGAAGAGCAGGTCGAAGTCGTTGACGAAGAGCGGCCCGATCGGGATGGACTTCGCCGTGAGGTGCACGTCGTCGAGGCGCAGGCCGTCGTTCATCGTCGTCCGTACGGTGGTGTCGGCGCGAACCTTGTCGAGCGGCGAGGGCAGCTCCATCCAGACGTGGATGGAGGCGGACTTGTCCTTGAAGCTCAGGTCGGCGGTGCCGGCGAGTTTCAGGCCGAGCAGCGAGACGCCGAACTTGCCGAGGTCCTCGATCTTCGTGATCTGATCGAGGTCCCAGAGGATCTTGCCCCGGCTCAGGACGACGGCGCCGGCCCGGGTCTCGTAGTCGCCGCCGGTCGTCTCGACCGTGTGCGCCTTCGTGTCGACGGTGAGCGTGCCGCCGCCCTTCGGCGGGACGAAGTCGATGCCCGCGAGCCGCACCGTGCCGGCCGAGCGATACACGCCCTTGCCGAGGTCGGTGAAGCAGGGGCCGGACCGCACCACGGCGTCGGCGGACGGCGAGACGGCGATGGCGAGCGGGCAGGCGAGCGGGGTGGCGGTCGGGACGGGGGTCGGGGGTGCCCCAGGAGCCGGGGTCGGGGCCGGCGGATCCGATGATCCCTTCGCGTCGAGCGCGACGACGTGGATCGGGCCGAAGGCGCCGTTGGCGGACGACTTCTTCTCGTTGACCACCCAGCCGCCGCCGTCCGGGCCCACGCCGAGCTCGTTGTAGGAATAGCCGGCGCCGGGGTCGTCGATCACCTGCGGCGTGCCCCAGGTCTCCCCGCGCTTGGACCACTGGTAGGTGAGCCGGATGCCGTGGTCGATGTCGTTGTAGACCGCGTGCACGCGGCCGCCGGCATCCTGGGCGAGATCGAGATCCTCGGCGTCGTTGCCCGTGCCGGCGATGATGTCCTGCGGGGCGCCGATGGTGCCGTCCTCACCGATCCTGCGCACGAGGAGCGCATCGGCCGGGGTTGGGTAGCTCGGCGTGGAATCGGTCGCGACGAACGACCCGGACGGGCCGCTCGCGGCGCGCGGATCGCCCTCGGCCGTGGCGAGCTGTTGGGCGGGGAGCCAGTTGCCGACGACGTTCGCGCCCGACTGCGCTGCCGGGTCGAAGCGTCGCATGACCGTGTCGCCGGCGCCCGAGTTCAGGACGACGAACGGCGTGGTGCTGTTGAGCATCCCGACCGTCGAGTAGAAGTAGTCGGTCCCCGGCTTCAGCCCGGCACTGAGGTTGATCGCCTCGGCGGTCGCGGTGCTGCCATCGAGCGCGTCGGCGTGGTACCGCGACGGGATCTCCCCGACGGTGCTGATCGCGAACGGGCCAGGGCCCAGGACGGCATCGGAGAGGTTCAGGCCGTTCGAGATCCGGACGGGTGCGCCGAACGACTCCCCGCCGTTGGTGGACGTCCACGCCCACGTGCCGCCCTTCGTCACGTTGTCGCCGGCGAGCGAGGCGAGGAGATAGAGCTTCCCCGACGTGTCGTCGACGACGACCTGGGTCTGGTTGAAGGTGTCGAGGTTGCCGGGCGTGGGGAGGTTGGTGCGCCTCGCGCAGGTTTCGGCGCCGCGGGGCAGGCGGCAGTAGACGAGCACGTGGTTGTAGGGGAACTGTGCGCCCGTCTGGGTGTACCAGGCGAGGTGCCCGGTGCCGGAGGCGTCGACGCCGATCGACGGGTCGTCGCCGAAGGTGTCGAGCACCACGCCGGCCGCGCCTGCCGGGGGCGCGGCCCAGCAGGTCAGGGCCGCGGCGAGGGCGGCGAGGAAGACGGACCGTGGGCGGGCGATCGGCACGCGGCCACGCTCCCATGTCCGCGCTGGCCACGCAAGCGATTTCGGGCGTCGGTAGGCGACCTGGTGATCGGATCGGATCTCGTCGGTATCCGGCGTGGTCGAGTTCGCGCAGGGCGGCGTGCCGGCCGGCGCGGGCCGGCTCAGCTCCGCGGGTGGTAGCTGCCGACGCTCCACACGTTGCCATCGGGGTCGGCGATCGAGGCATTGCGGCCGCCGTACGGCATGTCTTCCGGCTCGAGCACCGACACCGCGCCGGGCTCGGCCATCGCCCGGGTATACGCCGCGTCGACGTCCTCATCGTCCGCGACGGTCAGATACACCGAGGCGGCCCCGGTGGGTTGGTCGATGCGGCCGCCCGTCGACGCCATCAGCCAGCTGTCGCCCCACCGCAGCTGCGCGTGGGCGAGGCCACCATCGTCTCCCTCGGTCACCTCGCTGAGCGCGAACCCGAAGGCGCGCTCGAGCCAGTCGAGGGTCGCGCGCTCGCGCAGTCGCAGGACGGTGATGGCCTCTTGGGTGCTCATGCGGCGAGCGTACGCCCGGGCGGCGGCCCCGTCTTGAACGGAGGGGACTGGCCGACCCGGCATTCGGCGGAATGTAGGCGGGGGCGAAGCGGACGGCGGTCCTGAGCCGCGAACCGCGAGGCGTCCGCCAGCTCAGGCGAAGAAGCGCGCCGCCACCGCCGTCGGCGTGGCGCCGGCCAGGACACGGAAGTCACGGGTCATGTGCGCGTGGTCGGCGTAGCCCGTCTCGGCAGCGAGGGAGCCGAGCGGCTGCATCGGCTGGTCGCGCAGCGCGCCCGTCGCGCGCTCGAACCGCAGGAGGCGGGCATATGCGCTCGGCGACACCCCGACGAACTCGGCGAAGCGTCGGGCGAGATGGCGACGGCTGCAGCGCAGCTCCCGGGCCAGTGTCTCGACGCGCAGCGTGCCGCCGCTGGCGCGCAGGAGGGCGCAGGCCAGGCGCACGTCGGCGGGGACGACGGCTCCTTCGGCCGGCTGGGTGTCGGGTCGGCGGACGCGTTCGCGAACCCAACGCTCGGCGACGGCAACCGGGTCGCCATCGGTGAAGGCGTCGTCGAGTCGAGCTCGCAGCTCGTCGCCGTCCCGTCCGAGCAGTGCGTCCAGGTCGACGGCCGACGCCGACAGCTCGCCGGCCGGGACGCCGAAGACGGCCGGCGCCGCGAGTGGGTCAAGGCAGAGCTGGACGAGCCGGACCGGCCCAAGCGCCCGTGAGCGCGCCGGACCCACCACGAGCCCGGCGGCAAACGCGGTCGTCCGATGACTCCGGCCGTCGATCTGCAGATCCCAGTGGCCGTCGAGCTCGATCACGAGTTCGAGGTTCGTACCCGGAAGCTCCTGGTTCCAGCCGTCGCCGGTCGCGGGGTCGTAGGTTCCGCCGTCGCCCGGGCTCGAGACGAAGGTGATGCCGGGACCCGACAGGCCACTCGGATGGGCGAGTGCCTCGCAGGCGACGCGCCGGCGCACGAGCTCGATGCGCGGTGAGGCGGCCATCGCTGCACGGTCGCACCTCGCGCCGAAGCCAGCAAGGTCAGCGGACCGTCGAGCCAGGTCGCGCCGCTGCAGGGCCGACGCGCGGCGGGCGCAGACGGGCGCGATCCGCGCGCCGATCCCATCGTCGTGCCGCTCCCATCTTCGTGCCGCTCCTACGATCAAGCCGCTCGCCGATCGCTGCTCGGCGGTACGGTTTCTGGGTGCAGCGGCTCGCCGAACACGACTGGCGGGCGCGCGAGGCCGCCCACGCTGAGCGCATCGACGCGATGACGGCCGAGTACCTCGCGTGGCGGCGCCGCGGAGACCGCCACCCGGTGCTCGACTTCCTCTTCGACTACTACGGCCACACGCCGGGCAAGCTGCGCCGCTGGCATCCCGGGCCGGGGGTTCTCCTCGAGGGCGCCGCGCACACCGAGCGCGCCGAGTGGGCCCACATGCGGGTCGAGGGCGACGGAGTGATCCTCGACGGCGTCTCCTTCGCCGCGGCCCGTGCGACCGGCATCGCCTTCGCGCGCCGCATCCTCGCGCGCACGCTCGAGCGGCCGATCCAGACGGGCTGCTTCGGCCTGCACGAGTGGGCGATGGTCTACCGCGGTACGGCCGACCGACGTCACGGCTCGTGGCCGCTGCGGCTCGCCCCCGAGGCGACCGACGCCGTGATCGACGAGGGCACGCTGCGGTGCACCCACTTCGACGCGACCCGCTTCTTCACGCCCGAGGCGCTACCTCGCAACGAGCTCTCGCCGACCCGCGACACCCAGGAGGACTTCGAGCAGCCCGGCTGCCTCCACGCGGGCATGGACCTCTACCGCTGGGCACTCAAGCTCGCGCCCGGGCTCCCGAGCGACCTCACCGCCGACGCCTTCTCCCTCGCCTGCGAGATCCGCGAGCTCGACATGCGCGCCTCGCCCTACGACCTCAGCGCCCTCGGGTACGAGCCGGTCTGCATCGAGACGGCCGATGGTCGGCGGGACTACGCCGAGCGCCAGCGAGCTTTCGGTGAGCGCGGGAACGCGCTGCGGCGCCGGATGCTGCCGGCCGTCGAGGCGCTGGCTGCGCAGGGCGAGCTGGCGACGGCCTGAGCTGGCTTCGGCGCCAGCAGGCCTCATTTCGCTGAGCGGCCATTTTCCTCCGCCAAGACCGGACAAAATGGCCGTTCACGCCCTTTAGGGCTTCGTCCACGCTTCGGCGAGGTGGACGATCACGGCGGCGGCCGAGGCCATGTCGTGGACCGACGCCCATTCGCGCACCGAGTGGAACTCATGGCCGCCGGTGAAGATGTTCGGCGTCGGCAGGCCGCGCGCGGAGAGGACGGAGCCGTCGGTGCCGCCACGGATCGAGGTGCGCTTCGGCGTGAGGCCCTCGGCCGCGATTGCCGCTTCGGCCTTGGCGACCACGTCCGGAAACGGCTTCAGGTGGTCACGCATGTTGGGGTACTGGCGACGGTCCTTGATCGCGACCGTCGCGCCCGGCCAGTCCGCCGCGATGCGCTCGGCCGTCTCGCGGACGAAGGCGACGTGGCCGGCGAGCAGGTCGTCGTCGAAGTCGCGCACGATCGTCGCGACCTTCGCGTGGCCGGCGTCGCCGCTCACCTCGAAGACGTGGACGAACCCCTCGCGCCCCGAGGTGGTCGTCGGGGTGAGGCGGTCGGTGGGGAGGGCGGCGACGATGTGGGAGGCGACCGTCGCAGCGTTTACGAGCTTGCCCGTCGCGAAGCCGGGGTGCACGTCGACGCCCGTCACCTCGATGACGACCTCGGCGGCCGTGAACGTCTCGTCCTGCAACTCACCGATCTCGCTGCCATCCATCGTGTAGGCGCAGTACGCGCCAAAGGCGTCGATGTCGAAGAGGGTCGCGCCCTCGCCGATCTCCTCGTCCGGGGTGAAGCAGACCCGGATCGTCGGGCGCGGGAGCTCCGGATGCGCAGCCAGATGGGCGACGGCGGCCATGATCTCGGCCACGCCGGCCTTGTCGTCGGCGCCGAGCAACGTGTCGCCGCTGCTCGTGATCAGGTCGTGGCCCACCTTGCGTGCCAGCGCCGGCATCCGCTCGGGATCGAGGACCGTCCCGCCGTTCGGCAGCGTGATGATGCCGCCGTCGTAGGCCCGGTGCACGATCGGCCGGACGCCCTCCGCGGGCGCGTCGGGCGACACATCGACGTGCGCGATGAACCCGATCGTCCTGGTCTCGGGCGGCAGCCCCTCGGAGGCGCCCAGCGTCGCCGTCACGTACCCGTGGTCGTCGAGCACTGCGTCGGAGAGCCCGATCTCCAGCAGCTCCGCGACGAGCAGTCGCGACAGGTCGAGCTGCCCGGGTGTCGACGGCGACTGCGCCCGCTCCCCGCGACCGGCCTGCGTGTCGATCCGCGCGTAGCGGTCGAGCCGCGCGAGCACGTCCTCCGCGAGCGACGCAGCCAGCGGGCTGGAGTACGGGGCGGCAGCGGCGACGGAGCTCATCTCCCTCACCAAACTAGTCCCGGTGGCGCGGTCGAGGATGAGATCGCCCGCCTCGCGGACGGCCGAGTACTGGGTACGGGTCGTTCGCGGGGCGGGCGAAGATCGCCACGAAGGCGCTACCGGGCGAGCTTCTTGTAGGCGATGCGGTGGGGGCGGGTGATGTCCTCGCCGAGCACGTCCTCGCGGTACTCCTCGTAGGCCTGGAAGTTGCCTTCGAACCAGACGGTCTCGGAGTTGCCGCGGAAGGCGAGCACGTGGGTGCAGACCTTGTCGAGGAAGAAGCGATCATGGGAGATGATCACCGCGCAGCCGGCGAAGTTGAGGATCGCGTCCTCGAGCGCGCGGAGCGTCTCGGTGTCGAGGTCGTTGGTCGGCTCATCGAGCAGGAGCAGGTTGCCGCCCTCGGCGAGCTGCTTCGCGAGGTGCAGGCGGTTGCGCTGACCACCGGAGAGCGTGCCGACCTTCTGCTGCTGGCGAGCGCCCTTGAAGTTGAACGTCGAGCAGTACTGGCGGGAGTTGATGACCTGCTTGCCGACGATCATCTGATCGAGGCCGCCGGAGATCGTCTGCCACACCGACAGCTCGGGATCGAGTGAGTCGCGGGACTGGTCGACGAACGAGGTCTTCACCGTCGGGCCGGTCTTGATCTCGCCGGCATCGGGCTGCTCGTTGCCGGTCATGAGCTTGAAGAGCGTGGTCTTGCCCGCGCCGTTCGGGCCGATGATGCCGACGATGCCGCCGGGCGGCAGCTTGAAGGAGAGGTCGTCGAACAGGAGCTTGTCGCCGTAGGCCTTCTGCACGTGCGAGAGCTCGATCACCTCGTTGCCGAGACGATCGGCGACGGGGATGTGGATCTTCACGTCGTCGAGCTGGACGTTCTCCTGCTGGTCGACGAGCTCCTGGAAGTTCTTCAGGCGGGCCTTCGACTTGGTCTGGCGACCCTTCGGGGTCTTGCGGACCCACTCGAGCTCGTTGTCGATCGCGCGCTGGCGGTTCTTGTCGGTGCGCTGCTCGGCGGCCATGCGCTTGGCCTTGGCCTCGAGGTACGTGGTGTAGTTGCCCTCGTACGGGTAGCCGTTGCCGCGGTCGAGCTCGAGGATCCAGTTCGCGACGTTGTCGAGGAAGTACCGGTCATGGGTGACCGCGACGACGGTGCCGGCGTAGTCGGCGAGGTGCTGCTCGAGCCAGGAGACGGACTCGGCGTCGAGATGGTTGGTCGGCTCGTCCAGCAGGAGGAGGTCGGGGGCCGAGAGGAGCAGGCGGGCCAGCGCGACGCGGCGCTTCTCGCCGCCGGACAGGCCGGCCACCGACGAGTCGCCGGGCGGGCAGCGGAGGGCGTCCATGGCCTGGTCGAGCTTCTGGTCGAGGTTCCAGCCGTCGACGGCCTCGATCTGGTCCTGGAGCTTGGCGAACTCGTCGGCCGTCTCCTCGGAGTAGTTCGCGGCGAGCTCGTTGAAGCGGGCCATGAGGTCGCGGATCTCGGCGAGGCCGTCCTCCACGTTGCCGCGGACGTCCTTGGTCTCGTCGAGCTCGGGCTCCTGCTCGAGGTAGCCGACCGACACACCCGCCGTGAGGTTGGCGTCGCCGCGGAAGTCCTGGTCGATCCCGGCCATCACCTTGAGGATCGTGGACTTGCCCGCGCCGTTGGGGCCGAGCACGCCGATCTTCGCCCCGTAGAGGAACGACAGCGTGAGGTCCTTGAGCACGGTGGTGTCCGGCGGATGCACCTTGCTGAACTTGTGCATCTGGAAAACGAAAGTCGGAGCCACGTGTTCAGGGTACCGTGCTCCGTCGGTTTCGCCGGTGCCTGCTGGTGTGAGGCTCGTCGGCCCTGCTCAGGGGCCGTTCGGGGGTGCTGCCGGTGCGTCTATCGGCGCAGGAGGCCGGGTGGCAGCTGGAGCGCGCCGGCGGTGAGGCCGAGGGAGGCGCTCAGCTCGGTGAGCACCAGCTCGGGACCGGCCGCCAGGACGCCGCCGGCCGCGCCGGGCCGGAGGCCCAGGACCGCGGCTGCGATCGAGCCGGGGAGTGTGCGGCCCGCGATGCCGGCGGCGACCGCGTCGCTGTGCTGCGGCGCGCGGAGCTTGGCGAACATGGAGGCGTGCGGGTAGCGGCGCGTGGTGACGGCGTCGCGCTTCAGTCCGGCGAGCTCGGAGGCGCGGGAGACGGCGTCCTCGAAGCCGCCGAGGCGGTCGACGAGCCCGCGCTCGAGGGCGTCGCTGCCGGTCCAGATGCGGCCGCGGGCCAAAGGCTCGAGCTGCGTGACCGGCATGTCGCGACCCTCGGCGGCCTTCTCCGTGAAGTCGGCGTAGACCTCGTCGAGCCACGCGTCGAGGCGCACGAGCTCGTCCTTGTCGAACGGGCGATCGGGCGACCACATGGTCGCCTGCGGGCCGGTCTCGAGGGTCTCGCGGGCGACGCCGGCCTTGGCGAGCGCCTTCGTCACGACCACCTTGCCGGCGAACACGCCGATCGAGCCGGTGATCGTGCCGGGCAGGGCGAAGATCTCGTCCGCCCCCATGGCGACGAAATAGCCCCCGGAGGCGGCGACGGAGGCCATCGAGGCGACGACCGGCTTGCCGTTCTCGCGCAGGCGCAGCACCTCGCGATGGATGGCGTCGGAGGCGACGTAGGAGCCGCCGGGACTGTCGATCCGCACGACGACGGCGGCGACGTCCTCGGCCTCCGCGGCCTGGCGGAGCGCGGCGCAGACGCTGTCGGATCCCGTGCCGGAGCCACCGAGCGGTGAGCCGCCGCCGCGCCCGAGCGTGATCCCGCCGTCGACGCCGACCACGGCCACGACGCCTGGCTTCGCGCGGCGCAGTGCCTTCGCGGCGACCCGGCCGGCCTCGGTGCGGAGCTTCTCGCGCGCGACCTCGGCCTTCGGCGGCGCCCAGCGGTGCACGAACCGCAGCGTGACCTCGGGAAGATCGGACTCGGGCGTGGTCTCGTGGCCCTTGCCCGCGATGCGGCGGCGCAGTGCGGTGTACACCTGGTCGCGGTAGCCGAGGTGGTCGACGAGCCGGCGGTCGAGGGCCTCCTCGGAGGTGAGCGGGGCGGCGGCGATCGCGTCAACGACGTCGGCTTCGGCCATACCGCGGCGCCGCGCGACGGTCGACACGAGGTGCTCGGAGAGCGAGTCGATGAGTCGCTGGAGGGCTTCGCGCTGGGCGTCGCCCATGGACTCGCGCAGGAACATGTCGGGCGCGTTCTTGTACTCCTTGCGCGCGCGGACCTCGGGCTGGAGGCCGACCTTGTCGAGGCCTTCGCGCAGGAACATCCCGCCGGTGGAGAGGCCGACGAGCGCCACGCCGCCGGACGGCTGCACCCAGATCTCGTCGAAGTAGGAGGCCAGGTGGTAGCCGTGCGTGCCGTCGAACGACTCGCCGAACGCCTCGCTCCAGCACACCGTCGGCTTACCGGACTTCGCGAACGCCTCGACGGCCGCGCCGAGCTCGTGGATCTGCGAGTGGGCCAGGTGCTCGGCGCCGACATGCGCGATCAGGCCGGCGACCTCGTTGCTCTTCGCGGCGTCGCGCAGGCGCTCCACCAGATCGGCCAGCACCGGCGTGTTACGCGCGCGGAACGCGGCGATCGGGTCGCCGGGAGGCGCTTCGAGCAGCCCGGCGGCGAGGTCGAGCTCGAGGAGGACGGGCGCGGAAGCCATGCGCCCCACGCTAGCTGGGTGCGGCGCGGGCGCCGCCAGACCGGGGCCGCGCACACGTGCCGAGGTCGCTCCCGTGCAGCAAGACCTCGCGGCGGCTCGGTGGGCCCGGATGCCCTCGCTGACGCCACCTGGCCGATCGACGCGAGAGAGGCCGGGGAGATTTCGGCCCTCTTTGGGCGCTCTTCTCCCCGGCCTCGTATCGCGGGACCTAGTCCTTGTACGGGTCCTTGACGTCGGCTCCGGCCATCGCCACGCCCATCGGCGTGAGGCGGTGCAGGATCCGGACGGAGTCCGCGTGGTGCCCGAGCATCTCGTCGAGGCGCTTGTAGGCCAGCGGTGCCTCGTCGGCCGCGCCGCCGCGTAGCTCGATCCCCGCCGCCGCGAGCTCCTTGCGCACGGCGGTGTAGTCGATGGCTCCACGGCTCACGAGGACCGGCCCCTTCTTGAGTCCACGCCCCGGGTGGTGCGGGCACTCGGGACGGCCTCCGCGGTCACGGATCTCCGCGGCCTCCTGCCCGGTCATCCAGAACCCGCAGTCGCGCATGGTGCAGCTCGGAACCCAACGGGTCTTGCCGGCCGCCTTCGTGCGCGACATCAGGCGCCCGGCCCCGTGGACCGTCGAGTGCAGCGCAGCCGCGGCCGCGTCGCCCTCGATGCCCTCCAGGATCACGGCGTCCTCGCCCATGGTCGCGCCCACGAACCCACGCTGACCCGGGAAGGCCGGCGTCGCGCCCTTGCGCACCACCCAGTAGGCGTCGCCGCCGTGCTCCTCACGCCACGCGTAGTTGTGGTGGTTCTCGACCCGGTCGACCTCCTCGGCCCCCAGGATCGAGCGCACCTCGTCGACGACCACGCCGCGACCGGCACGGGCGTAGTCGCCCGCGAGGGTCATCGCGCTGATGTATGCCTGGCCCAGGTCGGAGTCGATCGCGAGCAGCTTCGGCGGCGAGTCCATCTCGCCGTCCTTGCCGCGCTCGTCGAACCCGCCGCCGTCGATCAGCGAGAGGAACCCGCTGGCCGTGGCGTGACCGAAGCCTCGCGAGCCGAAGTGCACGCCGATCCACACGTCGCCGGACTCATCGCTGAAGAGGTCGACGTAGTGGTTGCCCGCGCCGACCGTGCCCAGCTGCGCCGCCGCCTTCTGCACCAGCTTGCGCTGGGGCGCGAAGTCGGCGTCGGAGATGGCCTCGATCACGTCGTGGTCGACCGGCTGCCCGTTGGAGCGCCCGACGCCGAACGAGATGCGCTCGACGATCTCGTCCATCACGCGCGGCAGGTCGGCCCGCAGCGCGTCGGCCTTGAGGTCGAGGCGCACGGCGGTGTTGCCGCAGCCGATGTCGTAGCCGACGCCGGACGGCGAGATGTGGTCGCGGTAGGCGACGACGCCGCCGATCGGCTGGCTGTAGCCGACGTGGCCGTCGGCGCATAGCACGCCGCGGGCGCCGGGCTCCGCCGCCGCGCAGCGCGTGAGCTGCTCGATCGTGCGCGGCTCGTGGTCGCCGAGGATGGTGAGGTGTGCTTCGTTCAGGGCATCGTTCATGGGTTCGTGTTTCTGCTTCTGGATTGGAGCCGGCGGACGCATCGGGGCGCCCGGCGGCGGGACGGGCCCCAGGCCGGCAGGTGCCGGTGTCGGGCCAAGGTCGGTGCTCCCCGGCGCTCGTCTGGCGAGCGACGGCGCGGAGTCTGGGTGCCTCTGCGCTCATCGGGCGAGCCGCAGAGCGCGGTGTGCCGTTCGAGCTCGGACGTCGAGCGGCGAGGACGGTGCTCGGTCGACCCTCGGTAGCGCTGGTGGGCAGCGGCCGGTGTCGACGGGCGGAGTCGGGCGCGAGAGGCCCGGGGTGGCTAGGCCTGCTGCTGCAGGGGGTGCCAGCTCGGGTCTCGCCGCACGAAGCCGCGCGAGCACGTGGGCTCGGAGCGATTCATGGTTTTGGGCAAGGCCAGAGACATAGCCCGACGACCGTATCGAACCGTTTCGGATCCGACAACCCGTGCTGGACGGCCTCGGTCGCCCTGACGCCGAGCGTGGTCGCCGCGGTGCCCAGGGACGCCCTTCGGCGCGGTCCGACAGGAACGAACGCGACCGTAGCGTCGGCTCCATGGAGACACCAGAGGAAGAACGCCACGACTACGACCCCGCTCCGGAGTCCGAGACGCCAGACGGCGGCACGGAAACCAGCGAGGGCAACGACGTCCCGGAGGGCCTCGATTCCCAGCAGGGTGACGACGCCGGCGGCAACGCCGTCGAGGTGCCCGAAGAGGAGTTCGAGGCGGCCGGCGAGGACGGCTGACCGCCTGACGGACCCGGCACGCGCAAGAACTCTCTGCGCGTTCCGGGATTCCGTCGGGGTCGGCGCACGAAACCCTGCACGCCGTCGCGCGGCGTTGGTACGGTCGCTCACCCCGCATGAGCCTCCAGTCCCTCAGCAGCGAGCGCCCCGTGATGGCGCACTACCCCGTCGGTGCTTCGACGGGCTGGCTGGCGGCTGACCAGCGGGCCGCTGGCGAAGCGCCCGAGTGGCCCGTGCTTGCAGGCCGCGCGAAGCGGCAGTTCGCAGGGGCCGTCGAGCTCGCCGCGCTCTCGGAGCCCGAGCTTCCCGCGCTGATCGAGTGGCTCGTGCAGCGCCCGTCGCTGCCCTTCGACTTCCTTTCGCTGCACGCGCCGAGCAAGGCCCGCGCGCTCCCCGAGCCCGAGCTCGTCGCCTTGTTGGCGCAGGTGTCCGAGCGGGTCGACGCGATCGTGCTGCACCCCGACGTGATCGAGGACCACGCCGCCTGGGCTCTGCTCGGCCGCGCGCTCGTGATCGAGAACATGGATCCGCGCAAACAGGACGGCCGCACTGCCGACTCGCTCGCCCCGCACTTCGAGCAGCTCCCGGAAGCTGGGCTCTGCTTCGACGTCGCCCACGCCTACGCGATCGACCCGACCCTCGCCGAGGGCCACGCGATCCTCGACCGCTTCGGCGATCGCCTTCGGCATTTGCACGTCTCCGCGCTGGACGCGGCCCATCACCACGTCGCCCTCAACGCCCAGGACGAGGAGCGGATCCGCCCGCTCCTCGAGCGCTGCCGCGACGTGCCCTGGATCCTCGAAGCGCCGCTCGCCTAGCGGCTCGCTCGGGCCCGCCGTCGTGCACGGCGCTCGCCTAGCGGCTCGCTCGGGCCTGCCGTCGTGCGCGTCGGAACCGGGCCGAACGTCGATCGTCGCCCCCGCTGAGGGGCGAATCCTGACGTTCGACCGCCGGCTCGCCTAGGCCGCGCCGAGCTGCGCCAGGCGGTAGTGGTTGCCCGAGGGGTCGCGGAAGCCGCAGTCGATGCCGTAGGGCATCTGGGTGAGTTCCTGCGTGAACTCGACGCCGGCCTCCTTGAGCTCTGCGTATCGCGCGTTGATGTCGTCGGTGGTGAAGAAGAGGCCGCCGGAGGCGCCCTTGGCGAGCAGGGCCTCGATCTGGCCGACCGTCTCATCGGAGAACACCGGGCCGCCAGGGATCGCCATGAGCACGATGGCCACGTCGGGCTGGCCGACCGGGCCGACCGAGAGCCAGCGGAAGTCGTCCATCTCGGCGACGGTGAGGTCCTGACGCACCTCGAAGCCGAGCTTGCCGGTCCACCAATCGAGGGCCTCCTGCTGGTCGTGGACCCAGACCTGGACGGTGGAGAGCTTCATCATGGGGGACGTTCCTTTCGGGAGGTGGAGAGAAGGCGAGACGCCGTGCGGCAGAAGGTACGCGGGCCCCGCGCCCCTGTCTTCTCGATTCCTGCTGTCCTCACGCGACCCGAGCGCCCGGCGGTCCAAGGCGGTCTCATGCGCGTCGCGCGTCGCCAGCCTTTGCCGGACTCAGTCCCCGCGCGGCTTGGGCGCCGGGATCATCCCCGGGACCACGGCCGGCCTCATGGGGACCGGCCGCGCGACCTGCCGCACCATGCACGGCGGAACCCGCCACACGGCCGAGCCAGGCGGGAACGAGGCCCGATAGGCCATGGGTGACTTTCCGAACGCCCTGGTGAAACTGCTCGTGAACGAGCCGACACTCGTGAGACCCACGTCAAGGCAGATCGTCGCCACCGAACGGTCGGTCGACCGCAGCAGCGCCGCCGCGCGCTCGAGTCGTCGCGTGAGCAGGTACTGGTGCGGGGTCTCGCCGAAGGCCCGCTTGAACTCGCGGCTGAAATGGGCCTTCGAGAGGCCGGCCGCGGCGGCCATCGCTTCGACGTCGACCCCGGTCGCGTACCGCAGGTCGGCGAGGTCGCGGGCCCGCACCAGGTGGCGGATCGGGTGGACCGGCTTCACGCCGAGAAGTATCGCTGCAGGCTCCGGTCCACCGCCGCCCGCGCCCCTTTGACAGGCTCACGGGCATGGAGGACGGCCCTCTCACGGCGCCCGCGGGCGCGCTGGCGCAGCTGGCCACCCGCAGCACGACGAGCTTTCCGGCGCTCCTGGAAGCCCGCGACCGCAGCGAGCGAGGCCTCATCGACCTGCGCCGCGACCTCAGCGAGATGCGCCTGCCGGCCCAGACCAGCCTCGTGCTTCTCGGCTCCTGGGGCCGGGCCGAGGTGACCGGCGTGAGCGACCTGGACTGGCTGCTCGTCGACGCCTCCGAGGAGCGTCGGCCGCACGACGGCGACACGGTCGTCTCCTACGGGCAGCTCGCCCTCGACAGCGATTTCGAGGGTGACCCGCTCGCGCCGGATCTCCACGCGCTCGACGAGATCATGCGCCGCCACGGCTCCGAGCCCGGCACGCAGGGCACCTTCGGGACGGCCGTGCACGTGGAGGGCCTCGCCGGCCGGATCGGCCTCGAGGACGACTCGAACCAGAACCTCACCCGGCGGATGCTCCTGCTGCTGGAGTCGGTCGCCGCGACGGGCCCCGAGCACCACCGCACGGCGCTGGAGAGACTCGTCGAGACGTACGTCGTCGGCCGCACGCGCGACTACCGCCCGCCGCGGTTCCTGCTCAACGACCTGATCCGCTACTGGCGCACGATCGCCGTCGACTTCGAGGGCAAGCGGCGCGAGCAGAACGACCGCAAGTGGGCCGTGCGCAACGTCAAACTCCGCACCGCCCGCAAGGTGCTCTTCATGGGCGGGCTGCTGCCGATCCTCGCCTGTCGCAACCTGCCGGCCGACGAGATGACCGGCTACCTGCTCGACCAGTTCAGCGCGCCAGCAACCGACCGCATCGCGCACGCATTTCTTTCGTGGGACGCGATGGATGAAGGCGTGCGCTCCTTGCGCGCATACGACGCTGTGCTGTCGCGACTCGCCGATCCAGACACGCGGCATAGGCTCGACGCGCTCGAATACGCGCACGCCCGAGACGACTCGCTCTTTCTCGAGCTTCGGCAGCTCGGTCACGATCTGGAAGCAGGCTTGCTGGCGCTGCTGTTCGAGACGCCGCTGCGGGACGTGGTGCGTCGGTACGCGGTGTTGTGACGGCGGCCGGGGCGTTGGCCGCCCCGCTGTCGGCGGCCGGAAGCGGCGCAAGCGTGACTGGCTGCACGATCGTCGTGCCCGGGAGCGCGTTCTCCGGCACCGTCGACCCCGGCAGGCTGCCGGACGGGGCGGTCGGCCCGACGAGCGGGTCCGGCGGGGTGAGCTCGAGCAGCGTGACGTCCTCGTCGACGGCGAACGTGACGGCGCCGACGCCGGCGTAGGCTTGGCGGAAGTCGTCGCCGTCGGCCGGAACGGTGACCGGGGTGAAGCGACGAACGTCCCAGGTGCCGCGTGAGGCGTCGAGCGAGACCGTCACGTTCCTGGGCGTCGCCGCGAGGTCCCGGGTGGAGTAGTTGCCGCCGGACGTGGTGTGCTGCCACACCTTCACGGGCTGCCAGACGGCGAGCACGTACGTGCCGTCGGCGCGGCGCAGGACGACCTTCTCGATCTGCGAGGCGGGGAGCGCGGCGCCGCTGGAGGCGTCGGTGAGGCTCAGGTCGATCGAGCCCGGCATCGCGGGAGCACCGAGGTCGCCGATGCGCTTGTTGAGGTTCGCGATCGCGTGGTAGACGGGCTTGGGCGCACCGACCGCCTTGCCGGCCGGGGTGTCCTTGACCTGCAGCAGGCCGTAGCCGTGGTTGCGGGCGAGCTGCTGTACCTCGAGGTTGAGCAGCTCGTAAAGGTAGGTGCGCGGCACGCCAGCCGCGAAGTTGTGGAGCAGCATCCGCAGCGTGTAGGTGGCCTGGGCCTCGGGCGAGACCCAGTCGGCCTTGAAGACGTTGCCGGCCGTCGAGTAGCCGGCCTCCGTCGCGATGGTCTTGCTGGAACCGGCGAGGTCGGTCGCGCAGTCCATCACCGTGCGGCCGGTGGTGCAGGCGTTCGTGATGCCGGTCCTCTCGGGCGTGTCGTACGGCATCGGATACGGATGGGCGTTGGCGATGTCGGCGAGGCCCTTCGTCCAACCGGCGTTCACGAGCTCGGGGCTCGAGGTCGGCCGGCCCATCGCGGGGGCGAGCCGCGGGATCGAGCGCAGCCCGGCGAACTCCGGGGTCGCGAGGAGGCGGTTGATGGTGTTTGCGTCGGCGAGGGCCTGGGCCGCCCAGTCGCCGCCCCTCAGGTCGGGCTCGTTGACCATCTCGAGGCCCTCGGTCATGCCAGCGACCGGGCTGTCGCGGATGCCGCGCAGCGTGCGCAGGATCTCGGCGTCGCGGTCGGCCCGGGCGGACGGCTTGGCGGCGAGCGGTGCGGCGATGAGATCGACGCCCACCTTCGGGCCGTTCTCGCCGAACGTGTCGCCCATCGCGGCGATCCGGCTGCGCACGCCGGAGCAGATGGCCTCGGTGTTGAAGCAGCCGTGGTCGCGCAGGTGGCGGATGCCGAGGCCGCGCAGCGCGGACTGCAGGTTCGCGACCGAGTCCTGCTGGTAGGCGTAGCCCCCGAAGTCGAAGTGCGTGCCGACGCCGATCGAGTCGCGGAAGCTGGCTGCCGACGGAGCCTCGATGGTCTCGGCCTGCGCGGAGGAGACCGCGGCGCCGGCGAAGGCGAGGGCCAGGAGTCCGGCACGGGCGACGCGAGCGACCGATGCGAAGGAGAGGGGGGCGGCCGGCATCTTCACGAGCTATCGGCCGGTGCAATGGGCAAATGCAAGGGACTGGACTCCCATTGGGGTGCGATGGCGCCAGCTGCTCTTCCTGGGTGAAGGACCCGGGCAGTCCGGCGGCGCCTGCGCCTGCAGGTGTGAACGGGCCCTTGCGAAATCGGCCAGACCGGTGGGACCGCCTCGGGGCCGGTGGTACGCTGAGAGGGTGTCCGCCGTCGTCGACATCGAACAGCTCGTCCTGCTGCTCGAGCTCGCGCCGCCCTTCGACAAGAAGTCGGTGCAGACCGCGCGGCGCACGATGGCCAAGCGCTGGCACCCGGATCTCGCGCCGATCGGCAAGGAGCACGAGCACGAGCGCCACCTCAAAGCGATCAACGAGGCGGCCGACCAGCTCGAGCAGCTCGCGGAGGGTTCGCGCGGCGGCAGCGTCTCCGCGAACGCCGTGCGGGTCGCGGGGCAGGCCGCGCGCCGCGCTCGCGCCGAGGAGGGTCGTCGGAACTACGAGGCCCAGCAGCGGGCCGAGGCCGCCCGCGAGCACACGCAGAAGAACGACCCCTTCGGCAGCCGCATGCCGGATCACTCGGTGGTCCACCGCTACGCGCGCTGCCTGTCGTATCCCGAGTGGGGCGTCGGCACCGTCGACGGCATCTACTTCACCGGCGACGGCGACAACGTGCAGCAGTGGGCCCGCGTCCGCTTCCAGGAGAGCATCCGCACCGTGCCCGCCGGCTCGCTGCAGTTCGTCGACTTCTCCCGTCCCGACCCGGCCGCCGAGCGCGTGGAACGGTTCATGACGGCGGCTCGCCACGCGCTGGCCGAGAACGACTTCGAGGTCGCCGCGCAGCGCCTCACCTATGCCCGCGACGCGCAGCCGCGCAACCCCGTCGTGCTGCGCCTGATCACGTTCGCCTTCTGGCAGGCGGGCAAGCTCGAGGCGGCCGGGCGCGCCGTCCGCGACTGGATCCGCGCCGAGCCGGGCCGTCCCGCACCGCAGCGGTACGCCTCGCGCATCTACGAGGCGATGGGGGCGACCGATCTCGCGCTCGGCGCCGCCGTCCTCGCGGCCGAGCAGGCGCCCGGCGATGCCAGCGGCTGGGAGCGCGTCGGCCGACTGCGCCTGGCCCGCTTCGACCGTGCCGGTGCCATCGAGGCACTCGAGCGGGCCCGCGCGCTGGGCGCGACCGTCGAAGGCCTGCTCGATCTCGCGCTCGCCCACCAGCTGGCAGGCAACGTCGGAGCGGCCGTCGCGGCCGCCGAGCAGGCGACCGTCGTCGACCCCGACTCGGCCGAGGCCTGGTCGCGGCTGGCCCACGCGTTGGCCCGCACCGATCTCGTGAGCGAGGCGCTCAACGCCTGCGCCTTCGCCGAGGCGCGCGGAGCGGGCGACGACCTCGCGCATCTCCGCGAGCGTCTCCTGTCGATCGCGCCGCGAGAACTCCCGGCCTGATCAGGCCGCTCGGGCCGTGGGATGCCCGGGCCCCGGGGCGCCCGGGCCAATGTGCCCCGTCCGCCCGAACCTCCGGCGATCGGGCTAGCGCGGTGAGAAGCGGATGTCGAGCAGCCAGAAGGCATGCCACGGGGCGGCGCGTCGCTGCACGCGGTAGCCCCGCAAGGACTGGTGGTGGGCCGTGATCGACTCGGCACCGGCCGACCGCGCCACGCGTTTCCACTTCGACAGCGGCCAGTCGACGACGTGGTGGGGATTGATGTGGGAGCCGCCGGCGAGCGGGTTCGGCACCGACATGAGCAGCCGCGGCACGCGCTGGGCCGCGGTCTCGAGCACGAGCTGGGCCTGCGGCACGTGCTCGAGCACCTCGAAGCAGGTGGCGAGGTCGGCCGAGCCCGGAAGCTGGTCGGCCTTCGTGAGGTCGCCCTCGCGGTACTGCGGTCCCGCGTGGTGGCCGGAGTACTGCTCCCGGGCGGCGGTGATCGCCGAGGCCGAGAGGTCGATCCCGACGGCGCTCGCGGCCACCCACGACAGCAAAAACGTGCCGTATCCGTCGCCGCAGCCGAGGTCGATCACGTGCTTCCCCCTGGCTGCATCCATGGCCCACAGGTACCGGCCGACGTGCTGGACCATGTACGGCGACGCGTTGGCGCCAGGCACAATCCGCTCGGCCGACCGGATGCCGAGGCGCTCGTTCTCGGCGTAGTCGGCCGTGGCCTCGTCGTCGCCGTGGAGGTGGGCCTGCGTCGGGAGGCGGTCGCGCAGACGCAGCAGCACCTGGTCCTCGAGCTGCAGCAGCGGGCGGTACCACGCCGGTGCGCTGGGAAACCTCGGACGAGACGACATCGGGTCACCCTACAAACCGTCCAAGGCGCCGTGAGGACGCGTCCTTCGCACCGGAATCCGATCGCGCTCACGCTCTGGGCGCCGCCGCCCCAGTCGACGAGTCGACGGTCGCGAAGGCGATCAAGACCTCCGGGCTACGTTGCCGTGCGAAGGCGAACCGACAGGCGCCCACGTGGCTTGCTCGGGGCACCCGCGAAGTGTCGGATTACGACGGCCGCGGCGCGGCCGGGGCGTGCCCGCATGGCGTACCGCGCGCTGGCGATCACCTTGCCGCCGGCCGAGAGCTCGGCGATCCCGTTGCAGATCCGGCCCTCGGCGTGGTCGCAGCGCAGGCGCGTGAACGGCGGGCCGCCCTCGCCGGCGTGGACCGAGAGCACCGAGCCGCGCGGGGTGGGGAGCGCGTCGCTCACGGTGGCGGAGGAGAGGGTGCCCTCCGCACTCAGCGAGACGAGCGTGCCCTGCGGACCGACGGCCACGTCGGCGAGCGATGGAGGCGTGAGGTCGCGTACCCAGCGCGGCTGCAGCTTGTCGCTCAACCCGATGAGCGTGGACTGCTGCGCGACCTGCGCCCCGACCGGTCCGGAGATGCAGTCCAGCCGGGCGATCGGTGCGCCCGCGGGACCGGCGATCGCGACGAGCCGATAGGTGGTGCCGGGGGCCGAGCAGGCGGGCGACCGGGCGACGCCGAGCTGGGAGGCCGTGACGCGGATCGTGTGCCGCGTGGTCGTCCTGAGGATCAGGGCCGGCTCGTTCGCCGGCGGCGTATCGCCACTCGGCGGGTTCGCCTGGGCCGCCAGATACACAATGCCGCGCGGGGTTGCGTGAAGCGGCGTGATCGCCTGCTGCGAGCTGACCGTGAACCCCGGGTGCCATGCGCTGACGGTGCCCGAGCGTGAGATCTTGCGCATCGATGTGGGAGCAGCGGTGCTCGAACCGCCGCCTGCGGTGCGTCGCGTCCCTGCGAGCAGCAGCGAGCCGTCGGACAGGCCGATCGACGACGCCACCCTGAACCCGCGGATGGAAGCGATCTCGCGACCGGAGTCCGTCATCACGGTGGCGGGCGCCTTCGTCGTCACGACCCGCATGCCGCGGCCCGTCGGGACCACCTGCGCGCCGGCGGCCGTCGGCGGAAGCGACGACATCAGATGGATGTGCCCGGAGTCATCGAGGGCGATCAGGCGGGTGGCCGCCGGCGCCGAGGCCGAGCGCTTACGTTCGATGACGTGCCAGTCGTAGCCGTCGATGCCGCCCGCCTGGCCGGGCGCGAACGACGACACGTCGGTGAATCCGCGCGTCCCCTGGACCGATGAGGCCCGGATGGCCGTGCTGGTGGGCGTCGCCCACGCGTCGATCGACAGCATCGCCAATCCCCGAGCCGCAGAGGCGCCGTCGACGAGCGTGACGAAGAGGCCATCCGCGCGGAGCGCCGCGACCGGGAACGCGCTCGCGACGGCCGCCACCTCGGCCCCGCCGTCGAGTGCCGTCGAGCCGGTGGTGCTCGGCCCGATGGTTCGCACGAGTGCGGGCGGCGGGGGCACGGCCGACGGTGTGGTCGGTGGGACGGCAGGCGCGAACATCACCACGAGTATCCGCCCCGTGGCTCGGGTGACCCCGCGGGCTGGCGCGTTTCCCGGCGCCATGAGGATGCCCCTCGGCGCCACGAATGTGACCGCGCTCACGCTCCGCACTGCGCCGACGGGGTGCCGAGGAGTACGGTGCCGCGCAGAGGTCTCGGGGCCGGGTGCCCGGGGACCGTCCCCCTCTACCCTTTCGCCTGTGCGTCTGATCGTTGCCCGCTGTGAGGTCCGCTACTCGGGCCGCGTGACCGCCGTCCTCCCGACGGCGCTTCGTCTCCTGATGATCAAGAGCGACGGCTCGGTGATGGTCCACGCCGACACCGGCGGCTACAAGCCCCAGAACTGGATGACCCCGCCGACGATCGTCGAGTTCGAGGGCGAGCCCGTCACGCGCATGCAGGTGCGCAAGGTGGGCGGCGACGACCAGCTCGAGATCGTGATCGAGGAGATCGTCAGCGACGTGCTCCACGACATGGGCGAGGCCGCCGCGCTCGAGAAGGACGGCGTCGAGAAGGACCTCCAGGAAGCGCTCGCCGCCGCGCCGGAGTTCTGCGGTGAGGGCCTGCGCCTCGTGCGCCGCGAGTGGCCCACCGACATCGGCCCCGTCGACCTCATGTGCCGCGACGAGGAGGACGGCTGGGTCGCCGTCGAGATCAAGCGCATCGGGACGATCGACGCGGTCGAGCAGCTCTCGCGTTACCTCGAGCGCATGCGCACCGACACCACCCTCGCGAACTGCCGCGGCATCCTCGTCGCGCAGAAGATCGCGCCCCAGGCCCGCACGCTCGCCGCCAGCCGCGGCATCGACTGGGTCGAGGTCGACCTGGCCGTCGTCCGCGGTGAGCGCGACCCCGACCTCACGCTCTTCGGATGACGGGACCCGGGCGCGATCATTGATCGAGCCTGCGTCCACCCCTTCGTCCATGGTCAGTTCACCAACAACCGGTTCATCCGAAGAACCGGGCGTGCGGCCGTCCCCCGTGTTTCACCCCCAACCACTCCGGTGGCTGTTTGCGCTCGCGGGCGGCCTCCTCGTGGCCGGGCTGTTCGCGCTCGTCGGCTGGGAGGACCTGCTCCCGCGTGCGCCGCGGGGTCTGCTCGCCGCGCTCGTCCCGGGCGTCACGCTGATCCTGATCAGTTCGGTGCTTCGGTCGCGCGTGTCGCTCGGCGTCCACCGATGGTCGCCCGCAACCCTTGTCGCGGCCCTCACGCTCGCGCCCGTCGCCTGGTTCGGCGTGTCCCGTCCGTTGGCGGAGACCACCCAGATCGCCGCCGGGTTCCTGGTCTACGTGGCCATCCTCATCGCCGGGGGCCGTCGCCCGTACGACGGCACCAACCGGATCGAGGCCTCCGCGCTCGTCTTCGCGCTCGCCGCGGCCCTGTTGCTCTTCGTGCCCCTCGGCGACGACATCGCCGGTCTCGACTTCCGCGGCCAGGTGATGCTCGTGATCTCGCTCATGCCGATCGCCGCGGCGGTGAGCCTCATGATCTCCCAGGGCTGGCGGCCCTCGGGCGGCGTCGCCCTGATGGTGATCGGCGCCGTGCTGTTCCTCGGCGCACAGATCGAGGGCATCGAGGGCGTAACTCTGGATCCGTCGCCGCTGCTGCAGCTGCCGGCGCTGCTCCTGCTCCTCGGCGGAACGATCATCGGCGACCACGGCATGCCGGCGCCGGATCGCCGACGGGTCTCGCTCTTCACGATGGTCCTCGTCGTCGGGCTGGCGATCGGGGTCCTGGCCTACCACGGCAGTGCCATCCGCGGTGCGGGCGCCGTCGCCGACGGCCTCGCGATCGTGGTCCTGATGCTGGCGTTCGGCCGGTCGGTCACGCCGGCGGGCGCGAGCACCCGCACCGACCCGTCCGAGCTCGGCGGCATCGACCGTCTCACGGGCCTTCCGGACCGTTACGAGCTCGAGACCGTCCTCGAACGTGAGCTGGCGTTCGCCGGGCACCGCAACATGCCGGTCGCGCTCGCGGTCCTGGATCTCACCAACCTGCACGAGATCAACGAGACGCTCGGGCACCGCGTCGGCGACGAGGTGCTGCGCGAGTTCGCCGCCCGGCTCTCCAACCACGCCGGCACCGACGTGCCCGTGCGCCTCGCCGGTGGCACCTTCGCGGTGGTCCTGCGGTCGCACGGCAGCGAGCGTGACGCCCGCCGCGCGCTCGAGGCCCTGATCGAACGCGTCGAGGCGCCGCTGCAGGTCGACGGCGTGTCGCTCGCCGTGCAGGTGCGGGTCGGCCTGGTCTTCTTCCCGGCGCACGGGCAGAGCGTCGCCGAGCTGCTGCAGCGGGCCGAGATCGCGTCGCAGGAGGCCAAGGAGAAGGGCCTCTCGATGCTCATCTACGACCCCTCCCGCGATCTGCGCAGCCGCGAACGGCTCGTGTTCGCCGCCCAGCTGCGCGAAGGGATCGAGCGCGACGAGCTACGCGTGTTCTTCCAGCCCAAGATCGATCTCGCGACCGGCCTGGCGACCGGCGCCGAGGCCCTCGTGCGCTGGCAGCATCCGATCGAGGGCCTGCTCACCCCGGACCGTTTCCTGTCCGTCGCCGAGCGCACCGGGCAGATGGGGCAGCTCACCACGTGGGTGCTCGGGGCCGCGCTCAAGGAGGTGCAGCGCTGGCGCTCCCACGGGTTCGCGCTCTCGGTCGCCGTGAACCTCTCACCCCAGAATCTCGTCGACACCACCCTGCCGGTCCGCCTCTCCCAGCTCCTGGATCGCCACGGGCTCTCCGGCTCCTCTTTGGAGCTGGAGATCACCGAGGACATGGCCATGGCCGACCCGTCCCGCACGGCCGAGGTGATCAAGGCCATCAACGCGCTCGGCATCGGCTTCTCGCTCGACGACTTCGGCACCGGCTACTCCTCGCTCGCGCACCTGAAGTACCTCAACTGCAACGAGCTCAAGATCGACCGCTCGTTCGTGCGCGACATCGCCTCCGACGAGGACGACCGCGTGATCGTGTGGTCGATCCTCGACCTCGCCCGCAACCTTGGGATGCGCACCGTCGCCGAGGGCATCGAGTCGCCCGAGGTGGTCGAGATGCTCTCGATGATGGGCTGCAGCGTGGGCCAGGGCTTCCACTACGCCGTCCCGCTCGACGCGGATGCGTTCCTCGTGTGGTGCGAGGAGCAGCGCCGCCTCGGCACGATCCGGCTCATGAGCCAGGCCGGCGGGCAGCCGTTCGGCGGTGGGCCGGGCGTCGAGCGCTCGCGCGCGGAGCCGAACCCGAGCTGAGGGGCCGGCAGCTGCCGGCGGCGGGGCGTCGGACGCAGCGCCACCGCGCGCCCACCCGAGGTTGGACCTACGTCGGCGAGTTCGCCAGGCCGTAGATCAGCAGACCGACCGCGACGAGCGCGACGATCCCGCCCGCCACGACCGCTCCGGCGATCGCCAGGACGACGGCGATCACCACGAGCAGCACGATGACGGGGTAGATCATCTCCCCACGCTATCGCGGGGGAGACGCTGGCGCCTGAGGCGCCAGGCGCTAGACGCGCTTGGGGGCGTTCATCACGACCCACACGAGGAGGATCAGGGCGATGATGCCGATGATGCCGCCACCGACGGCGACCTTCGCGAGGAAGAGCGCCACGGCGATGACGAGGAGGAGAACGACGAGTCCGTACAACATGGAAGGAACGGTAAGGAGAAACTCGAGCGTTGCGGCGCGCCCGATCGGTCGAACGCGGTCAGTTCATAAATCGGCTTCCGCTTCGCGCCGAAGCCCGAAACGGCCAAAGATCAGGGCGCTCGGGGTCTTTTGCACGTGGTCGTACATGGTCACTGAGCCGTTTTCCGGAGAGATGAGACAGACCGTCCGTTAACACGGTCAAGCCCGGTCTGGGGTGGGGAGAGGCCGGCGGTGGCCGGCTGAACGGGAAACGCCCCCGCCGCTCGACGAGCGACGGGGGCGTTTCGAGACCCGGTCGGGCGGCCCGGGAGCCGCCCTGGTTGACCGTCGACCTAGCGGCGACCCGGCGAACGGCGCGGGTGCGGCGACACCGCGATGCCCGTGTCGAGCGCCGTCTCGATGATCCGGTTCTGCTCTGTGAGGTGGGCGGCCGGGTAGCCCTCGCCCGGGCTGGCACGCTCCGGACGACCGATGTACCCGAGGCGCAGGTCCTTCTCCTGGAGCATCTGCGTGAGGCGCGGGAACATGTGCGCGCGGGCGCCCATGTTGCGCGG
>JAURVW010000743.1 GCA_030655275.1 Solirubrobacteraceae bacterium | reverse complement strand
TGTAGAGGATGATGTGTTTAATCTAAATGAAAGTGTGCCGCCATCAAGAGTAAGGATTGTAAGTGAGTTTAGTTTTTTGGTGAGACCTTGGGCTGAGTCCTCTCTTGCTCCATCGAGTGCTAATGATATTATATCGTATTGATATTGCCTGTCTGTTAGTGACATTTTATGTCCTCCTGCATACTTTTGTTGGAATTGATGGTTGTCTTCCAAAAAGTCTTCCTGACCCAGGTGGTTTAGGAGGATCAGACACGAAGTCACTAATATCACCTGGTAATGTACCTCCACCAGTAATTATTAGTGCTTTTAGTAGTTCGTTGGTATATATGAGGTATTTTTCTATAGCAAGAGTCTGGATATCTATATAGTCGAGTGAAGTACATAACATTTGACCTGTAATTGTAATGTCGTGTACTTTGTCTTGTGGGATTTTGAATATTTCAAGAGCTAAGAATAAATCATCATCTATTGCTTGATTGTTAGTTACTTTAATAGTTAGGTCTGTTCGGATGTGTTTTAGTGGTATTACTGAAGCTTCGGTTTTTTGTGTTAGAGCTTGTGTTTTTAGTTGATTAACTGATTCATCATCTGGTTTTATAGTAACATCGAGTATTCCGTTCTGAGACCAGATTGAGTATTTTGTTATGAAATAATCAAGATTGTATAAATCAGATTTTAGTTTAGCTCCATTTGCAGCGTTAGTCATACTGAATGTTGTTGTGTCGTTTGCAGCTATTGTTTCTGTAAAAAGTATTCGGTCTGTTGTTATGTTATATTTATCTGCTAAATATAATCCAACTATTTCGTTTAACATATATCCTCAATCTTTAAAGTGTTACGTTTGTCGTTTCATCTTTTCTTACAACTGCTGTTTTTGTTGGTGAAGTTATATCCCCACCTCTTGCGTAAACGCTGTGTATTCCAACAGGTATATTAGTTATTGTTTTTGGCAGCTCATAGATTCTACCTATGTTTTTGTCATCTATGTATATATAAATTGGTAGTTCTGGTGTTATAGGTAATGTAACTGGTAAACCTATTATGTTTATATTACCATATTCAAGTATAGGTAGCTCTGGTTCTATTACTGGTTGTGGGGTTATTACTGTGGTTGGTAGTTCATAGACTGGGGGAATATATGGTGCTGTTGGAGTACCAGGCACTTGGAGTTCAGCACCAATTATTTCTTCACGAAGTCTTGAACGTGCTTGTTCAAGTAATTTTCTTTGTTCAGCTCCTGCAGATCTTTCTTTAGCGAGTTGTTCTGCAATACCGAGGTGTGTTGGGGATACAGTTATTCTCTTGCAGTATTGACCTGGTGACTTGCAGTTTGTTGATGGATCTACTTTTATACATATATTATGGATACTTATTGGTACTGCTGTTGCTTCCCAATCGAAAGTTACTATTCCGTTTTCTATTGTTTTTCTATCAGCTACAGCTCCATCAATAATTAAGTATGCTGTATCTCTTGGTTTAGATACAATCTCAGCTGTTTTACAAACAACAGTTGCTGTTATTTTTACAGTTTCTCCGCTGTTTGCATCAGGTAGTCTTCTTTCGTCTTCTGGAAGTATTTTTACTATTCTTGTTTCTGCTGATG
>JAURVW010000737.1 GCA_030655275.1 Solirubrobacteraceae bacterium | reverse complement strand
GATCAGCCCGCCCAGCGCCGATCCGAGGCCCAACCGCGTGTCGAGCACGTCGGTCTGCGCGGCGAGCTGCACGCCGGCCACCCAGATCACCCCGGCCGACGCCGTGAAGATCAGCAGGACGATTGGCAGCGACAGACTCGACACGGTGCCAACCTAGGCGACGAGCGGCTGCGCGCGACCGAGCACGCGGTCACCGGCTGGCGGCCCCGGCTCGACTCGCCGGGGCCTCGGCCCGGCCCGCGCCCTGGGGGTGGGCGCAGGCCGTCCGAGCTTGGTTACGGCAGGCGACCGAGGAGCGCCATGGAGGCGCCGGCGCCGAGCACGAGGAGGATGAGCGAGCCACCGGCGAACATGCCGGTCACCTCTCGCATCTCCTTGCGCTCGGCGACCTGCTTGCCGAGGGTCTCGTAGACGCGGTCGAGCGCGGCGGCGTCGGGTGCGTCGAAGAACTCACCACCGGAGACGGAGGCGATCTGCGCGAGCGTGGACTTGTCCGGCGGGACGCGCTGCTCGCGCACCGTGCCGTCGGGCTTCTCGGTGCGCAGCACGCCCTGGTCGGTGCCGAGCGCGACGGTGTAGATCTTCACGCCCGCCTTCTTGGCGTCCTGCGCGATCGGGATCGGGTCCTGGCCGCGCACGGACTCGCCGTCCGACAGCAGGATGATCGCCGCCGGAGCCGGCTTGCCCTTCGCGTCCTCGGGCCGCAGCACGGCCATCGCACGCGCCAGCGCATCGCCGGCCGCGGTGCTGCCTCCGGGCTTGAGGCGATCGAGCTGCACCTTCACGGCATCACGGTCGACCGTCGGCGACTGCAGCAGCTGCACCTGGTGACTGAAAGCGATCAGGCCGACCCGCACGTCGTCCGGGACCATGCTCAGGAAGGTGTTGCCGGCCTTCTTCGCCGCCGCCATCCGGCCGCCCGACACGTCCTGCGCGTTCATGGAGCCGGACCGGTCGGTCACGAGCATCACGGAGGCCTGGTTCACCTTCACGGTCGCCTCGGCCTTCGGCCTCGCGATCGCGATCAGCAGCAGCGTGAACGCGAGCAGGTAGAGGACCGGGCCGATGTGCCGCGCCGCCCCGGCGCGCCGCGGGGCGACGGCCGGCATGAGCGGCGCGGTGGCGAAGGCCTCCGAGGACCGGCGCCGGACGACGTCGTGCCGCACGTACGCCCAGATGGCGAGCGGGACGAGGACCAGGCCGATCAGGATCAGCGGGGCGACGAACGTCATGGCGTCTGCTGGGAGTCGGGCGACTGGCTGCCCGAGGAGGCCGAGTCAAGGTTGGCGGGCCGCTCGCCGAGGATCACGTCGACCTTCGTCTCCTGCCCGTCGCGCTTGACGGTCAGGGTGACCTTGTCGTTCGGCTTCTTCTCGTCGAGCTTCTCGATGAGCTTGTCCGGATCGGCGACGGATTCGCCGTCGATCGCGGTCACGACGTCACCGGTGCCGGGACCGCCGCTGCGCAGCCCGGCCTTGTCGCCAGGGCCGTTCGGCGTGGTCTCGTACACGAGCGCGCCGGAGTCGTCGTCGGTCGCCTGGAGCGAGACGCCGAGGTAGGGCCGCGCGATCGTCTTGCCGGAGATGAGCGACGGGATCACGTCGCGAACCGTGTTCGAGGGGATCGCGAAGCCGATGCCCGTGTTGCTGCCGGAGCCGGTCGCGGCGATCTGCGAGTTCACGCCGATCACGCGGCCGCGGCCGTCGAGCAGCGGGCCGCCCGAGTTGCCGGGGTTGATCGACGCGTCGGTCTGGATGACCTTGTCGATGCTGAAGCCGTTCTGCGCCTTGATCTGGCGGCCGATGCCGGAGACGATGCCGCTCGTCGCGGTGCGGTCGAGGCCGAGCGGGTAGCCGACGGCGAGCACCTCTTGGCCGGTGGTGACGTCGTCGGAGTCGGCGAGGCCAAGGACGGTGAGCTTCTTGACCGAGTCCGGGTCGATCTTCACGACGGCCAGATCGGCGGAGACGTCGCGGCCGAGCACGGTGCCCTCGACGCTGGCGTCGCCGTCGTCGAAGATCACGCGCACGCTGGAGGCGCCGTCGACGACGTGCGCGTTGGTGACGATCGTGCCGTTCTGCGCGACGACGAACCCGGTGCCCGAGGCGTTGCCCGTGCGGATCTGCACGACGCCCGACTGCACCTGCTTGTAGATCTCACCGGCGCGGGTCGCCGGCGTGCTGCCGTTGACGACCGGCAGCGTGACGGTGGCGGTGACGTTGTCGGGCTGGTTGGCGAAGTGGTCGACGCCCGCGACGCCACCCACGGCGATCGCGGCAACAGCCAGCGTGGTGCCGACGATCTTCAGTCCCGAGCGATTCTTCTTCGGCGGGGCCGGCGGCGGCGTGGGCGGCGCCTGCTGCACGCGCGGCGCGGGCTCCGGTTCGAGCCAGCCGTAGCCGCCGTCACGGTCGTTGTCTTGGCCCCAGAGGGATTTGGATCGTCCTGCTGACATGCGGTGGTCCGGTGCGGTGCGGTCGGCACGCCCCACGCGTGCCGTTCATAGCGATCACCATGCCGACCGGTGCGTCAGGGCCGCGTAAGGGAGTGGGACGGCGACGCGCCAGAGGCGTCGCAGGCGTCAGTCGTCCTCGAACTCCGCGGGCGCCGGCGCGGCCTTCGTCTTCGCGGCGCGCGCCATGCGGTCGGAGAGCGTGGCCAGCGACGCGCGGAGCTCGTCGCCCTCGATCACCTCGAGCTCGGCACCGAGCTCGTGGGTGGCCCTG
>JAURVW010000733.1 GCA_030655275.1 Solirubrobacteraceae bacterium | reverse complement strand
GCCAGCCATCCGGCGACGACCGGCGCGATCGGCGTGAAGACCGCCGCGAGGGAGCCACTCCAGACCGCCACCCCGACGAGTGGCAGCACGAGAGCGTTGGCGACGAGACCGATCAGTGACAGCTGCCCGAACACGAGCAGCATCACCGGCGCCGTCGCGACGGTCGCCACGACGGTGCAGGCCAGGCCGACGGCGAGCCATCGCGGGACGCCGAGGTCCCTGATCCGTCTTGAGACCGGCGGCGCGAACCCGATGAGCGCGGCGGCGGCTGCGAAGGAGAGTTGCCAGCCGACGTCGAGCGTCGCGCGTGGATCGAGCACCAGCGTCGCGACCGCGGCCAGGGCCAGTGCATCTGCGCCGCGGCGCTCCCGCCCGAGGGCCAGGGCCAGCAACCCCGCGAGTCCCATCACCCCCGCTCGCTGGATCGACGGGCCGCTGCCCGCCAACGGTACGTAGGCGCAGATCGCCACCGCGCTGAGCAGCAGCCGGCCTCGGTCGGGCACGCCGGCGAGCCAGCCGGTGGCCATCACGAGTGCGACGACGAGCGCGATGTTGCCGCCCGACGCTGCGATGAGATGCGTGAGACCGGCCGTTCGCAGCGCCTCCTGGTCGGCCTCACCGATGCCCTCGTCGATACCGAGCGCCATGCCGGAGAGCAGCGCTCCGCGACGCTGGCCGACGGCGCCGTCGAGCGTGCCACGCGCCGCCTCCCCGAATCGATCGATGGCGCCGGCCGGCCCGCCGCGCCGCCCCGCCGTCGCGCGGAGCTCGGCCGGCAGGACGCGCAGCCCGACCCCGAGCCGGCGGAGCCGTGCGTCGTTCCCGTCGTGGCCGAGCGCGCGGACCGTTCCGCGGAACTCGGCGACCACTCCGCGCGGCAGCGCCGGCGACGGTGCCCCGAAGCGAGGCGCCGAGACGATGACGGCACGCCCGTCGAGTTCGGCCAGCGCGGACGCCGACCGGTCGCGCGACCCGGCGGGCAGCGCCTCGCGCATCGTGAGTCGCTGCCAACGGTCTTCAGCACCTCCGCCCTGCTCCGCGACCTTGGTCAGGGGTGCGTCGACGGCACGGTCGATCGCGTCGGCGCGAATCCCGCCGGCGACGATCGCCGCGGCCACCGCGACCCAGATGATCCCCGCCCGCCCGGGTCGCGTGGCGGCGAGCCCCAGCAGGCCGGCGAGCACCGCGACCAGCAGCCCGCCATCGAGCCAGGGGCCGACGGCCAGTCCGACCGCCACTGCGCCCCACACCACCGATGGATGCCAACCCCGTTGCCCGGGGTCGACGCCCGCGCGGCGCCGCCATCGATGCCGGACCCCTTCGACCGCGCGGACGACCGTCGCGCCCGGCGACCCGTCAGCGGTCACAGCTCCACCTGCAACCGCAGGCTCGCGAGTCGCTTCTCCCCCACACCCGGCACGTCGTCGAGCTGTTCGAGCTTCGTGAACCCGCCGAGCTTTGTGCGGAGGGCGATGATCGCGGCCGCCATCGCCGGGCCGACGCCGTCGAGGGTGTCGAGCTGCTCCGCCGTGGCAGAGTTGAGACCCACCTTCGCACCGCCGCCAGCGCCCGCACCACCAGCGCCCGATCCCGTCGTCGCGGTGCTGCCGGCTCCGGCCGCTGCCACGCCGCCACCTCCAGCTGCGCCAGCGAGGCTGGGCACGATGATCTGCCGGCCGTCGGTGAGCCGAGCCGCGAGGTTGACCTGCGTGAGGTCGGCGTCGGCGGTGAGCCCGCCGGCGCGATCGACGGCATCGATCAAGCGCCCGGGCGCGCGCACGCGATAGACGCCAGGATGCCGCACCGCTCCGGCCACGTGCACCACGTACCGCTTGATCTTCGGGGTCGTCGAGGCAGGAGCGCCTGCACCCCCGCCCGATCCCGTCGAGCCACGAGCCGTCCCGAGTCCGGGACCGCCGAACGCCGCGGGCGAGACCGCATCCTGCCGCGGTCCGGCCAACAGCCAAAGCGCACCGAGCAACGCGAGGGCCGCCGCCCCGCGCCCCCACCGCCTCATCGCGTCCTGCCAGCCCACCCCCGCGAAGCTATGGACCAACCCACCACAGAACACGCACGCTTCGCAACAGATCTGCGCAGCCCACGGGCGCACCACCAGCCCCCAGGCCCGTCAGCCCACCACCCCCCAGCTCGAGAGCCGCAAACGTACGGAGGTCGGCACCAAGTCAGCGAGCCGGGCCGGAGCAGTCCCCCGCCCGAAATCCGAGCGTCCAATGCCCGCCGACCCCGCAGCCCACCAAGACCCCCAGAACGAGAGCCGCAAAACGTACGGCCGGTCGGCGCCAAGTCAGCGAGCCGGGCCGGGGTGGTCCCCCGCCGGGAGTCCGAGCGTCCAATGCCCGAGAACACCGGCGCCAATCGACACGCAACGGTAGCGGCGACCAGAGGGGGACCACCCCGGCCCGGCGAAACCCACCAAAGACGACCCCCTAGTTCAGGCGAACGTCTTCGAGGTCGAGGTCTCTCTCGATCCTGTGCAGGACGTCAGCGTGGAGGAATCCCGTGTCGCGCAGGCGGATCAGCTCGGCGCGCTCGGCGTTGAGCGCTTCGCGACGGGCGCGCTGATAGGTCTGGGAGCGGTCTTCCATGGCGCCGTCGTCCTCGTCGTCGAACCGGGCGCCGAAGCGACGGATGCGGAACTCGTAGAGGCCTTTCATGCGGGTGAGCGTGTCGTCGCTGACCCAGCCTTCCTCGGCGAGCTCGTCGAGGCGCACGATGGCGGCCTTGGCCGCTTTCAGGCGGGCCTTGTCCTCGTGCTGGGCGTGGATTCCGCCGTCGTCGAGGCCGACCCATCGGATCAGGTACGGCAGCGCCAGGCCCTGGCCGACGATCGTCACGAGGATCACGAAGTAGACGAGCAGGACGATGAGGTCGCGGGCGGGAAAGGCGTCGCCCGCGTCGGTCATCGCCGGGATCGTGAGCGCGGCGGCGAGCGACACCGCGCCGCGCATCCCGGTGAAGGCGACGAGCACGGTCTCCCCCCACGGCGCCAGCGGACTCTTCAGTTCGCGCGCCTGGTTCCAGATGAGTCGCCGGAACCCGGCCGCGGTGAACACCCAGAGGAAACGGACCGCGATCACGGCCGCCGAGACGATCACGCCATAGAGGAACAGCTGCCCGACCGAGTACTGGTCGGAGACGTTCTCGATGATGCCGGGGAGCTGGATGCCGAGCAGCACGAAGAGCGCGGCGTTGAGGACGAACATAAGCACCTCCCAGACGGCCGTCGACTGCAGGCGCGTGTCGGGAGTGACGAGCACCGGCGCGCGCCAGCCGAGCCAGATGCCGGAGGTGACGGCCGCCAGGACGCCGCTGGCCCCCACCGACGAGGCCGGCAGGAACGCGAGGAACGGCGTGAGCAGCGAGATCGTGATCTCCGTGAGTGGATCGTTCAGCGGCTTGCGCACCTTCACGATTACCACGGAGACGGCGATGCCGATCGCGATGCCACCCGCCGAGCTGAGGAGGAACTCCCCGACGGCCATCGGTACCGAGAACGAGCCGGCGACGACGGCCGCGATCGCGAACTTGAGCAGGATGAGGGCCGTCGCATCGTTGATGAGTGCCTCACCCTCGACGACGGTCACGAACCGGCGTGGTGCCCCGAGGCGGCCGGCGATTGCCGTGGCCGCGACCGGGTCGGTCGGCGAGAGCACCGCGCCGAGCGTGAAGGCCGCGGCCCACGACATCCCGTCGATGAAGGTGTGCGCGACGACCCCGACGAGCACCATCGTCGCGATGACCAAGCCGATCGAGAGCGACGCGACCGGCTGCAGGTTTCGCCTGAGATCTCGCAGGGACGAGAAGAACGCGGCCCCGTAGAGCAGCGGCGGGAGGAACAGGACGAGGACGAGATCTGGCTCGAGCTCCACGTTCGGCGTGCCCGGCGCGAACCCGAGCGCCAGGCCGCCGAGGACCAGGACGATCGGGTACGGAACCGTGACGAAGTACGCGATCAGCAGCAGGACCGTGACCGCGGCGAGCACGATCAGCAGCGCCGGCTCGTCGGTGTGCGACCCCGCCGAGGCGAGGGTCGTCACCGAGTCGGAGATGATCCCGGGGAGCGCGATGGCGAGCTACCGCACCACGAAGTTGACGAGCTTGCCGGGCACGACGATCACCTTCACGACGGTCTTGCCGTCGAGGTGGGTCGCAACGTTCGGCTCGGCACGGGCCAGAGCCTCGAGGGCTGCGTCGTCGGCGTCGGCGGGAGCCGACACGCGACCGCGCACCTTGCCCATCACCTGGCAGACCAGCTCGATCTCGTCGGCCTTCAGGAAGGCCGGATCGGCCTCGGGCCAGGACTGCTCCCAGAGGCGGTCGCCCCCGTTGAGCAACGCATAGCCGTCGGTCGACACGTGCGGCGCGAACGGGTAGATCAGCGAGTTGGCCGTCGACAGCGCGAACCGCACGACGGCGGGCTCGGCGTCGCCGCGCTTGGCGGCCGAGAGCTCGTTGAGCAGCTCCATGATCGCGGCGATCGCGGTGTTGAAGCTGAACCGCTGACCGAGGTCGGCGGTGACCTTGTCGATCGCCCAGTGGGCCTTGCGCAGGATCCGTAGGCCGTCGGCGCTCGGCGTCTCCGGCAGCGGACCGGCCTCGAGCGTGTCGGCGGCCTCGGCCGTCGTGCGCCACAGACGCGCGATGAACTTCGACATGCCCTCGACGCCCTCGTCGCTCCAGTCGGCGTCCTGGTCCGGCGGGCCGATGAAGAGCACGTAGGCGCGCAGGGTGTCGGCCCCGTACCGCTCGACCATCACGCGCGGGGAGACGACGTTGCCCTTGGACTTGGACATCTTCGCCCCGTCCTTGGTGATCATCCCCTGCGTGAACAGGTTCGCGAACGGCTCGCGGGTGCTGATCAGGTCCAGGTCGGCGAGTGCCTTCGTGAAGAAGCGCGCGTAGAGCAGGTGGAGGATCGCGTGCTCGACGCCACCGATGTACTGGTCGACCGGCATCCAGCGGTCGACCCGCTCGCGGTCGAACGGCCGCTCGGTGTTCTTCGCGTCGGTGTAGCGCAGGAAGTACCAGGACGAGTCGACGAACGTGTCCATCGTGTCGGTCTCGGGCTTTGCGGGACCGTCGCACTTCGGGCAGGCGACGTTGACCCAGTCCTCGGCCGCGGCGAGCGGCGACTTGCCCTTCGGCTTGTACTCGGTGACGTCCGGGAGTTCGACGGGGAGCTGGTCCTCGGGCACCGGCACCATCCCGCAGGACGGGCAGTGGATAATCGGGATCGGGCAGCCCCAGTAGCGCTGACGGGAGAGCAGCCAGTCGCGCAGGCGGTAGTTGACCGTCGCCTTGCCCTTGCCGTCTTCGTCGAGCCACGCGGTGATGGCGTCGAGCG
>JAURVW010000730.1 GCA_030655275.1 Solirubrobacteraceae bacterium | reverse complement strand
AAGTAGATGTAGATGCCGCCCTGCGCGCGCTTCTCGAGGTCGACCAGCGCGCGGCGGCGCTGCAGGTCGGTGCGCGGCAGCGCGGGCAGGCGCACGCCGTCGTGGCGCGACGCCGGTCCCTCGTTCTCGCTCATCGCCGCGCTGCTGGCCACCCGATCCCCTGCGTCGAACACGGCCGGCGTCGGGGCGACCCGGGCACTGCGCTCGGCAGGTTATCGGTGGCGCCGGCGCGGGGGTGAAGGCCGGAACGGCTCAGCTCATCATCGTTGACCTTGTCGTGCGCCGGCGCGCTGGCCTTGGCGCATCGCGCGGGCAGCGTCGGTCCCTGCGCGCGTGCCCTGGTAGAGCGCCTCCTCGAACACCGAATAGCCCGAGAGATCGCTGTGCGCAAGGTGCACGCGACCCGCGCCGGGCGCGGCGAGCGCACGCAGCGCCGCGCTGCTGCGCAGGTCGGGCACGGGCACGCTCATCGCATGGCCGTAGCGCATCAGCTCGACCTGCCTCAACTTGTGTGTCAGGTCGGGGTGGACGCGCGCGAGCTCGGCGACGACCGCGGCGCACCACGCCGACCAGGGTTCGTCGAGCAGGCGCTTGCGCTGCATCGCGAGCTGCGCGGGCGTGTTGCCGCCGAGCGCCCAGTAGCTCGTCAGCACGGTCGGGCCAGGCACCGAGCGCGTGCTCTGGTGCATCGCGTCGACGTAGCCGAGCGTCGGGTTCGCGCTCGCCGGGTCGTAGACGACGTTGTCCCAAGAGAGCGGTGCGCCCGGGCGTTCGTCGAGCGCTTCGGCCAGGTGCAGGTTGCCGACGAGCCAGGGCGCGTGCGGCATCGCGCGTGCGGCTTCGGTCAACGCCGCCGGCGGCGCTTCGAGCAGGCGCGCGGCGATGAAGAGCGGCAGCGCGAGCACGAGCTGCTCGGCGCGCCAGCGTTCGGCGCGTTGCGCGAGCGCGTTCCAGAGGTCGAGCTCGACGGCGTCGCGCGTTTCCGCGACGCGCAGCACCACGCACGCCGTCC
>JAURVW010001050.1 GCA_030655275.1 Solirubrobacteraceae bacterium | reverse complement strand
AGCCGCCGCGGATGTCCCACTCGCCGAGCCACGCGTCCATGGTCGGAGCGTGCACGGTGTGGACGTCTTCGTTCAGCAGCCCGCCGCGCCACAGCTCGCCGAGGATCGCGGGGATGCCGCCGGCGCGGTGGACGTCCTCCATGAGGTAGACGCCGTTCGGCGCGACCTTCGTGAGGCACGGCACGCGACGGGAGAGGTCGTCGATGTCGCTCATCGTGAAGTCGAGTTCGGCCTCACGCGCGGCCGCGAGGAGGTGCAGCACCGTGTTGGTGGAGCCGCCCATCGCGATGTCGAGGGTCATGGCGTTCTCGAACGCGGCCCGGGAGGCGACGGCGCGCGGGAGCACGCTCTCGTCGTCGTCCTCGTAGTACCGGCGCGCGATGTCGACGACCGCGCGGCCGGCGTCCTCGTAGAGCTCGCGGCGTGCCGTGTGCGTGGCGAGCGTGGAGCCGTTGCCGGGGAGCGCGAGACCCAGCGCCTCGGTGAGGCAGTTCATCGAGTTCGCGGTGAACATGCCGGAGCACGAACCGCACGTGGGGCAGGCCGCCTCCTCGATCAGGGCGAGGTCGTCGTCGCTGACCTGGTCGGCGACGGCGTCGGCGATCGCGGTGATCAGGTTGAGGCGCTTGCGCACGGTGCCGTCGACGAGCGTCGCCTGGCCACCCTCCATCGGACCGCCGGAGACGAACACCGTCGGGATGTTCAGGCGCAGGGCCGCGTTGAGCATGCCCGGCGTGATCTTGTCGCAGTTGGAGATGCAGATCAGCGCGTCGGCGCAGTGCGCGTTGACCATGTACTCGACGCTGTCGGAGATGATCTCGCGCGACGGCAGCGAGTAGAGCATCCCGGCGTGGCCCATCGCGATGCCGTCGTCGACGGCGATCGTGTTGAACTCCAGCGGGACGGCGCCGGCGGCGGAGATCGCATCGGCGACCACGCGGCCGACCGGTGCGAGGTGCGTGTGCCCCGGGACGAACTGCGTATAGGAGTTCGACACCGCGATGATCGGCTTGCCGATGTCCTCGCGCGCTACCCCGGCGGCGCGCAGCAGCGAGCGCGCGCCTGCCATGTTGCGGCCATGGGTGACGGTGCGTGACCTCAGCGGGGGCATGACTTCTTCTCTTCGGAGTTGCAGAGAGGGCCGAAACGGCTCGGCCCGTCTACGACACGCTATCGGGTTTCGCGCCGCATTCACGGGCGTTCGGCGCAGTCGGACGACACGCTCGCCACTGCCGCCGGATCCCGCCCCGGCAACATCGGTCCCGTGGCCGGCGGGACGCGACCGAGGCGCTAGAGCTTGCGCTCCCAGAAGGCCATCGGCGCAAAGCCGTCGCCGAAGCCGAGCGACGCGTAGAGATGCCGCGCGGCGTCGTTGTCGTGGCGCACCTCGAGGCTGACGGCAACCGCGCCGGCCGCGGTGGCGTCCTCGATCACGCGGGAGAGCATCGCCCGCCCCACGCCTCGACTGCGCGCCGCCGGCACGACGGAGATGTCGTGCACGTTCCAGCGCGGCTTGGCCGCGAAGGTGGAGTAGCCGACGAAGGCGACGATCACGCCGATGAACTCACCTTCGCCGTCGTCCTGTGCCAGCCACACCCGAGCCGCCGGGGTGTCGCGCAACCCGGGCACGAGCGCAGCCTTCACGTCGCTCGCGAGCGGCGCACCACTCCCCATCGGGTCCTGGGCGTAGGCATCCAGGCAGGCGACGATGCCGTCGGCATGCGATGGATCGGCAAGGTCGGCTCGAATGACGGTGATCTCGGGCATGGGCTCTCCCTAGCGGAGCGGAGCGTCGGGGGTGCGCAGCAGATCGCGCAGGGTCTCGAGGGCCTCGGCCTCCGCGGCCGCGAGCGCCGACACCGCACCGGAGAGCCCACGCAGGAGCTCGTCCTGTTCGGACGCCGAGAGCGGCATGGGCTGCTCCTCCAGCGTGTCGGGCAACCCGTCCGTGCTGGTGAGCGTGCGAGCGAGCGCGAGCCCCGGAACGTCGGCCGGAAGGGCGAGCTGCGCCGCGGCGATCCAGCCCGCGGCCAGCTCGGCGTGGGCGTCGGCGCGTTCGAGGAGCGCCGGGCGCTCGAGCACCTCGGCCGCGCGACGCTCGAACGTCGCCTGCGGCCCGCGCAGCAACCCCTGCTCGCGCACGATCGAGCCGTGGAAGCTGATGAGCGCGCCGAGCAGGTGCCGGTCGCCCTCGAAGACCGAGCGCCAGGAGCCGTCCTCCGTCCCGCCGATCGAGTCGGCGAGCTGCTGCACGCCCTCGGGGCCGAGGTCGGAGGCCTCGCCGCCGAGCGGGCCGACCGCCAGGCGTGCGAGGCCACCTCGCATCGCGCCGGCGAGGTCCTCCTCCTTCGGCGCGCGCAGGGCGAGCAGGCGGTAGTGCTGGGCGGCGTGGATCGCACGGGCGGCCGCGATCTCTCGGGCGGTGCACACGACCGTCGCGCGGCCGTCGCCGAGGCGCACGTCGCCGTCGGGCAACGCGGTCGCGACGACCACGCCCGGCGAGGCGCTGCGCATCGCCTCCGGGCCGAGGCCGACGGTCGCGGTGTCGAGCCAGAGCGCGAACGGCGCCCCGCTCGCGAGCGCCCCGGCGAGCGACTTCGCGGCGCGACGGCGTCGACTGGTCTCGTCGAGCGTGCCGATCACGCCCAGGCGCTTCGCCGCGCCCGGCAGGTCGCTCTGGAACGGGTTCCAGCCGGAGACGTGCAGCGTGGACACGTCGATGTGGTCGTACCGAAAGCCCATGCCGATGAATCCGGCACCCCCGGCAAGGCCGAGGGCCATCGCAGCGTCGCCGTCGAGGCCGATGCCGTCGAGCAGCTGCCCGAACGCCCAGATCTCGGGGTGAGGAGCGCCGGTCGCCGCGTCAGGCATCAGGCTCGACCTCAGGGTTAGTCGACGAGGTCTCCGCGGCGGGTTCGGTCGCTTCGGGTACGCCGGTCGTCTCGTCGGCGACCGGTCCGTCCTCCGCCGGCGCCTCAGGGTTCTCTTCTTCAACCTCGAGCGGCAGCTCGCCGCTCACGAGAGCCCGCATCCCGTCTTCGTCGAGCACCCGGACGCCGAGGCGCTCGGCCTTGGCAAGCTTCGTACCCGCCGACTCACCCGCGACCAGGAAATGCGTCTTCTTCGACACCGAGCCCGTCACGCGGCCGCCCTCGCCGAGCACCATCGCCGTGGCTTCCTCGCGCGTAAGCGACGGTAGCGACCCGGTCAGGACCACGGTGATGCCGTCGAGCCGACCCTCGCCCGGCGCGGGCCCCTCCTCCTCGACCTGGAGTCCGGCCTCGCCGAGGCGGCGCAGCAGCGTCTGCATCGACGGCTCCTGCAGCTGGGCATGGATGAGCTCGGCATTCTTGGGCCCGACCCCCGGCGTCTCGGCCAGCTCGATCGGGGTCGCCGCGATCAGCGCGTGCGTCGAGCGGAACCGCTGCGCCAGCGCACGGCCCGTCACCTCGCCGACCCCTTCGATCCCGGCTCCGAACAGCACCCTGGCGAGCGGCTGCGACTTCGAGCGCTCGATGGCGTCGATCAACGTCGTCGCGCTCTTCTCGGCCATCCCACGCACGAGCGGCTGCCCCTCCTCGTCCTTGGCCAGGAGCCCTTCGACGGTGAGGTCGTACAGATCGGCGGCCGTCGAGACGAGCCCCACGCGCTGCAGCGAACCGACCTGCAGTTCGCCGAGGCCCGCGATGTCCATCGCGCCGCGCGAGACGAAGTGCCGCAGCAGTTGCCATTGACGCCCGGGACAGATGGGGTTCGGACAGTTCGTGAAGACGGAGTCCTCGCGCTTGACGGTCTTCGTCGCGCAGACCGGGCACTCGGTCGGCGGCACGGGCACCGGCGAGCGGTCCTTGCGGTCGACGACGTGCGGGGCGGGCGAGACGACCTGCGGGATCACGTCGCCGGCGCGCAGCACGATCACCTCGTCGCCAGGACGGACGTCCTTGCGGGCGAGATCCTCTTCGTTGTGGAGCGTGGCCATCGAGACGGTCACGCCGCCGACGACGACCGGCTCGAGCTGCGCAAAGGGATGCAGGTCGCCGAACTTGCCGACCGACCACTGGATCGCCTTGAGGGTGGTGACCTTCGTCGTCGGTGGGAACTTCCAGGCGATGGCCCAGCGGGGGTCGCGCCCGACCACGCCGAGGCGGCGCTGCAGGAGGAAGTCGTCGACCTTGATCACGACGCCGTCGATCTCGAAGGGCAGCGTCGCGCGCCGCGCCTCCCAGGCCTCGCACTGCTTGACGACCTCGTCCTCGGAGTCGAGCACGACGACGTCCGGGTTCACGGGAAACCCGCGCTCGCCGAGCCACGCCAGGGCGGCGGAATGCTCGAGCGGCAGCGTCTTCTTCTCGGTCGCCGAGAGCGCCGGCGCCGAGGCGCGCTCGTCGAGCGGCCTGAGTTCGTCGGTCTCCTCCGGGGCCCACACGCCGATCTGGTAAGCCCAGAACTTCAGGGGCCGCTCGGCGGCGAGGCGCGCATCGAGCTGGCGGATCGTGCCGGCCGCGGTGTTGCGCGGGTTCATGTAGGTCGACTCGCCGGCGGCGGCGCGGCGCTCGTTGAGCGCGGCGAAGTCGTCGGTCGCCATGTAGACCTCGCCACGCACCTCGAGCACAGCGGGCAGGCCGTCGGCCTCGATCGACTGCGGGATCTCGGAGATCGTGCGGATGTTGGCGGTCACGTCCTCGCCGACCTCACCGTCACCACGGGTCGTCGCGCGCACGAGCTGGCCGCGCTCGTACGTGAGCGACATTGCGAGGCCGTCGATCTTCGGCTCGCAGACGTACCGGAAGACGGCGTCCTCGATCCCCTCACGGGCAAGATGACTGCGGGCGCGCGTGACCCACCCGCGCAACTCCTCCGCGTTCCTCGCGTTGGCGAGCGACAGCATCCGCAGCGGGTGCTTGACCTTCTGCAGATGCCCGGCGGCGCGGCCGCCGACGGTCTGGGTGGGCGAGTCGTCGGTCCGGAACTCCGGATACGTCTCCTCGATCGCGCGCAGCTCGCGCTGGAGGGCGTCGTAGTCGTCGTCGGCGATGGTCGGGTCGTCGCGCTCGTAGTAGGCCGCGTTGTGGACGGCGATCTCGGCCCGCAGCGCCTCGCTGCGTGTCCGGGCCGCCTCGAGGTCGGCCGGGACGGTGGCGCCCTCGCTGCCGGCCTCGCTCACGCCCCGGTCTCCTCGGCGACGCCGCCACCCTGGACGGCCTGGGAAGTGTCTTCCACACCGACGGCGGGGATCGCCACCGCGGGGTCGCTCTCGGTGAGCGCCGCGCCGATCTGGTCGGCCGGCAGTGCGTCCCGGCGCGGCTCGTCGGTCCACTTCAGCGTGACGGGCGTGACGGAGATCTGGCCGTTGCCGACCACGCTCAGATCGGTGCCCTCCTCCGGATCGTGGCCGGCGGAGACACCGTAGAGCCCGATGCGCACGGCGTCGCCGTAGGTGACGACGGCCTCGGCGGCGTCATGGCGGGCGGCCCGTTCGGGCGCCTCACCCGGAAGCGTGCGCAGCGCGTCCTTGTAGTGCCGACGACCCAGCCGGGTGACCTTGGCCTCGGTCGGCGCGCCGGCGGGGGCGTTCACGTTCAGGACGGTGCCGGCGGTGAGGCCGACCTCCTCGCGCCGGGCGACGAGTTCGGCGGCGAAGGCCGCGACGACCCGGAAGTCGTAGCCGCCCTCGTCGCTGAAGCCGAGGCCGGCGTTGCGGGCGATCTGCGAGACCGCGAGCCCGGGGACGCCGAGGTGATGGGCCTCGAGCGCGGCACCCACGGTGCCGGAGAAGGTGACGTCGTCGCCGAGGTTCGCGCCGTGGTTGATGCCCGCGACGATGAAGTCCGGTCGACCGCCGGCCAGCTCGTACCAGCCGAGCCGCACGCAGTCGACGGGCGTGCCGTCGATCGCGTAGCCCACGCCACCATCGGCGAAGGTGACGTGCCGGCTCACGAGCGGGCGCCGTGTGGTGATCGAGCGGCCCGTCGCCGAGCGGTTGCCGTCGGGGGCGATCACCATCAGCTCGATGCCGGGCACCCGCTGGAGCGCCGCGCGGATCGCGTGCAGGCCCTCCGCTTCGATGCCGTCGTCATTCGTGAGGAGCAGGCGCACAGGGGCCCAGTCTACGAACGCGGCAGGCGCCAGGACGCCCGGCCGCGTGAACACCCGGCCAGACGATTGTCAACCGTTGTTGACAACCTGCGAAGCCGTCAACTACGGTTGACGAATGCCCCCGTTGACGCAGCTCCCCGTTCCCGAGGACCCGGCCGACGCCCTCGCCGCGGTCGTCGCCCTGCGGCGCCTCGCCGACCGGATCGAGCGCGCGGCCGTCGACCGGGCCGTCGACGAGGGCTGGACCTGGTCGCAGGTCGCCGAGGCCCTCGGCGTCTCGAAGCAGGCGGTCCACAAACGTCACGCGGATGGCCGCGAACGAGCCAAGAGGGAATCCCGATGAGCCGCAAGTCCCATGCGATGAAGACCCACGCGACGGGGAGCCGGGCCGTGAAGGCGGTCGTCCTCGGGGCCGAGCAGCACGCCGAAGGACTCGGCGATTCCTCCTCGGGCCCGGAGCACCTGCTGCTCGCGGCGCTCGACCTCCCCGACGGCGCCGCCCGCCGCTCGTTCGAGCGCATCTCCGCCGACCCGGACGGCGTGCGCGACGCGATCATCCGCACCCATGAGGAGGCCCTGCGCGGGGTCGGAATCGAACCGGTGGCGGAGGAGCGGCTCGGTCGCAGCCCGGGCCGAGGCCGAGAGCGACTCACGAGTCCCGCCGCGCATGCGATCCGGCTCGCTGCCAGCGAGAGCAAGCGCGACCGCACCGGGGCGTTCGGCGCGCACATCGTCGCGGGGATCGCCCAGCTCGAGCGGGGCACGGCGGTCCGCGCCCTCGAGGCGATGGGCATCGATCGCGACGAGCTGCTCGTCGCCGCCCGGGTGGAGGCCGTGAAGGCGGCCCGCCGCCGGGAAGAGGAACGCGACGAAGACTGAGCCCCCCGGGCCGCCGAACGTCGCGACCCACCCCCACCGAGGGGCGAATTTCGACGTTCGGCCGTGGCGGCGGCCGTTGAGATCTGCCGATCACGACTAGATTCGCGGCATGACGATCGTCGACGAGGTCTGGTCCGGTATCGGAGGCGACCCTTCGGTCACCCGCCTGCTCGAGGGGCCGCTTCGCACGACGGGCGCGCTGCCGTCGAGCTTCGCCGTCGAGGCGTTCGGGGCGGCGAGCTTCGCCGCTGTCGGACTCGCGATCGCCGAGCTCACCGGTGAGGACGGGCAGGTCACGGTCGACCCGGTCGCTGCGGCCGCCGCCCTACGCAGCGAGGCGGCGCTGCGCATCGGCGACGAGGAGCCCGAGTCGGTCTGGGATCCGCTGAGCCGCATGTTCCACGCGCGCGACGGCTGGGTGCGGCTCCATGGCAACTACGAGCAGCATCGCGCGGCGATCGAGGACGTCTTCTCCACCACCGACCGCGACGCCGTCGCCGCGGCGATCGCGAACGCCGACGCCTCGGGCATCGAGATGCGCGTGCACGCGGCCGGTGGCGTCGCCGCCCTCGCCCACACGCTCGAGGATTGGCAGGACCACGGCCATGGCTCCCAGGTGACCGATCGACCGCTCATCGCGACGACGGTCAAGCACGACACGGCAGACCGCCCGTGGCGGCCCGCCCCTCCGACTCACGGTGAACGGGCACCCCAGGGTCTGGCGGCGCTGGCCGCACTCGCCTCCGCCCCGCTCGACCCCCGGCCGCTGCGCGGCCTGCGCGTGCTCGAGCTCACCCGCGTGATCGCCGGTCCGGTCGCGGGCCGCACCCTGAGCTGGTTCGGCGCCGATGTCCTCCGCATCGAGAGCCCCGACCACCGCGAACTCCGCACGCTGGTCGTCGACACGGGCCAGGACAAGCGCTCGACCCGCCTCGACCTGCGCACCCGCGGCGGCCGCGACGCCTTCGAGGAACTGCTCGCCGGCACCGACGTCCTCCTCCACGGACTGCGCCCGGGCGCCCTGGGCGGGCTCGGCTTCGATGCCGGCGTGCGTGCGCGGATCGCGCCCGGCCTGATCGACGCGTCGCTCAGTGCGTACGGCCCCGGCGGCACGTGGAGCGCGCGCCGCGGGTTCGACAGCCTGGTGCAGCTCAGCACCGGGCTCGGGCTGGCGGAAGCCGACGCCGCCGGCACCTCGGCCGACGGCCCTCGGCCGCTCCCCTGCCAGATCCTCGACCACGCGACGGGCCTGCTGCTGGCGGCCGCGATCATCCGTGCGGCCGGGGAGCGAGCGGTCGACGGCCATCGCCGGATCGTCGTCGGGTCGCTGGCCCGCACGGCCGCCGGGCTCGTGGAGGCCGGCCGCCGTCCGCTCGACGCCGTAGGTGCCCCCGCCCCCGCCGACCCCGGCACGCTCGTGCTCGAGGGCGACCACGGCCGCACCCGGCACGCCCCGTTCCCGGTCCAGGTCGACGGCGTCGCTGGCGGCTGGCACCACGGTGCGAGAACGCCTGGCGAGGACAGCCCGAGGTGGAGCGCACCGGCCTGACCCGTTTCTCCCCGGCCAGCCCCGCGGCGACCCAGGCACACCAAGCCGCGGGCTCCGCGAGCGACTCGGTCGACGAACGACGCATGGGCTCGGCGCGGCGCCACCCAGCCGCCAGCCCGCGACCGGGTCCGGCGTGTGATGAGGGTCACCTGAGCCCCCTCCACTGAGGCGAACCCGACGTGAGGGCTGCGACGGTGACCGTTGCCCCGACACCGAAATGGAGGGTCTGGATGCAGTCGACCCGCAGCCCCGTCGTTCGAGTTCGCCTCGACGGCCCCAAGATGACCAAGCTCAAGGAGGAGACGAAGGCCGCCGCCCGCAAGGCCCGGCGCGAGCTCGCCGTCGTGGTGCCGCTCGCGATCGCCGTCTACGTGATCTCCCACCACCGCAAGGACTGGCTCCCCGGTCTGGAGAAGGAGATCCAGGTCGCCAGCGTCGTGCTGCTCGTCGGCCTCGGCTGGACCCTCGCCCGCGACCTCGCCCGCGCCTTCGGTCCCGTCCTCCTGAGTCGTCTCGGCCCCGAGGCCGCGGCCACCCTGGGCTTTTCGCTGCGGCTCGCCGGCATCGAGATCAACACGCTCGTCTCCCTGCGCGTGGCCGGCCTGCCGCCCGCGACCCTCGCCTTCGGTGGTGCGGCCGCCGCGGTCGTCGTCGGTCTCGCGGCCCAGCAGACGCTCGGCAACCTCTTCGCCGGCGTCGTGATGCTCTCCAGCCGCCCGTTCCGGATCGGTGAGCGCGTGCGCTTCCAGGGCGGCAACCTCGCCGGCCGACTCGAGGGCACGGTCGTCTCGCTCGGCCTCATGTACGTCGAGATGTCCGACGGCCCAAACCGCGTGATGGTGCCCAACGCCGCCGCGCTCGCCTGCGCCGTGACGCCGCTGCGGGACATCGACGCCGTCGACTTCGAGGCCAAGCTCCGCGCCGGCGCCAAGCCGAGTGAGGTCCAGCAGCTCCTCGACGACCACGTCACCGTCGACACCCAGGGCAGGCCCCACATCGATCTGCGCTCGATCGACGACGACGAGGTCATCGTGCGCATCACCGCCACCCCGTCCGATCCGGACGAGGGCTGGCTCCTCGCCGACCAGGTGATCGCCGCGATCGACGGGGTCACGCGCGAGGAGCTCACCGCAGAGCACGCCGTCGTGCGCACCGGTGAGTCCACCCGCGAGCACGAGACCGTCGGCGTCTGAGCCCTGGTCAGCCCGGGTAGTCGATCCGTTCGAGGCTGAGGCCGGCCGACGGCGCCGTCCAGCCTGCGTGCTTGCGGGGCGCGCCGGGGAGCAGCGAGACGAAGTCCTCCACCCGGCGCGCGCCGAGGCCGACGTCGAGCATCGTGCCCACGAGCGAGCGGTTCATGTGGCGCAGGAAGCTGTCGGCCGTGACCGTGAAGTGGAGCTCGTCGCCGGCCGGCGTCCAGGACGCCTCCGTCACCGTCCGTCGAAACCACGTGTGGAGCGTCTCGGTGGGCGTGAAGGCGCGGAAGTCGTGGTTGCCGACCAGGGCAGCCGCGCACGCCTGCATCGCGGGCAGGTCGAGCGGCCGCCCGAAGTGCAGCGTCGTGGAGCGACGGTGCACCGACCGCTCCCGCCTGGTCAGCACCCGATAGCGGTAGGTGCGGCCGATCGCTTCGTTGCGTGGGTCGAACCCGGGCCGCGCCGGGGTCGACTCGAGCACCGCGATGTCCTTCGGGAGCAGCGCATTGAGGTTGTACGGCGCGAGGGCTTCGGCGTCGTAGGCCACGATCTGGCCGGAGGCGTGCACGCCGGTGTCGGTCCGGCCCCCGACGATGATCCTCGGGCACTCGCCGAGGATCTGCGTGAGGACGCGCTCGAACTCCGCTTCGACCGACCGCTTGCCGGGCTGTTTCGCCCAGCCGACGAAGTCACTGCCGTCGTACTCGACGAGCAGCCGCGTCGTCCAGCCGCTCGGGGGCGCCGGACGCGGCGGCGGCAGCCAGGGCCGCTCCGGATCCGTCGGGACGCGCTGGTCCCGAGCCACCCGGTGCCAGTCGTCGTAGGTCGTCGGCTCGGGACGATCCCCGGCGGTGGGCGTGGGCTCCTCGTCGTCCAGCACGGTCCAGCAGCCTAGAGCGCGGACGTCCCGCGCGCACGCCCGTCGCCCGCCGCCTCCGCACATAGGGCGTGGTCGACCGCCCCACGCCCACTAGCGTCGTGCCCATGCAATCCGAAACCTCGCGCGGCACCGCGTACGGGGTGGCGGCGTTCTTCCTGTGGGGAGCGTTTCCCCTGTACTTCCGGGCGCTCGACCGGTCGGGCGCCGTCGAGATCGTCCTGCACCGCGTGGTGTGGTCGCTGCTCGTGTGCCTGGCGCTCCTGGCCGCGACCCACGCGTTCCGGGAGTTCCGCACGGTCCTGCGCGACCGCCGGCAGGTCGGCGTCCTGGGCGTCGCCGCCGTCCTCATCGCCCTCAACTGGGGCATCTACGTCTACGCGGTCAACTCCGATCAGGTCGTCGAGGCGTCGCTGGGCTACTTCATCAACCCCCTCGTGATGGTCGCCCTCGGCGTCGTCGTGCTCGGCGAGCAGTTGCGGCGCCTGCAGTGGGTCGCGGTCGGCGTCGGCGCGCTGGCGGTCGCGGTGCTGACGATCGCCTACGGCCACCCACCCACCATCGCGCTGAGCCTCGCGGCGTCGTTCGGCCTCTACGGACTCATCAAGCGTCGGGCCGGCGTGCAGGTCGGCGCCGCGGCCGGCCTCGCCACCGAGACGCTCGTCCTCGCGCCGTTCGCGCTGATCGCCCTCCTCGTGATCGGCGCCTCGGGCGACAGCACCTTCACCGCCGACGCGCCGTGGCAGGCGCTCCTGCTCATGTCGGCGGGGGTCGTGACGGCCGCGCCCCTCCTGCTCTTCGCCTCCGCAGCGCGGCGCCTGCCGTTGGCGACGATCGGTCTCATCCAGTACCTCACCCCCGTCCTGCAGCTGCTCTGCGGCGTGCTCCTCCTCGACGAGCACATGCCCCTCGAGCGGTGGATCGGCTTCGGCATGGTCTGGGTGGCCCTGGTGATCTTCACCTTCGACTCGATCGCGAGCGCCCGCCGCAACCACGCTTCCCATCACGCGGACGCCGTCGACGGAGCGACCACGGCCGGGGTCGATCCCGTCTCCGCCACGCCCATCGGAAGCCAGCGATGATCACGACCGCCATCAGCCCCGAGTTCCTGCGCGGCGCCGTCGAGCTCGAGCAGACGGCCGACGGCGTCCTGCCGCACCGCCTCCCCGGCTGGGCCCGTGATCGCGGCCTCGATGCGCAGCTGGCGATGGTCGAGACCGAGCCGTCTGGCGTCCGACTAGCCTTTCGGACCGCAGCCACGACGATCTCCCTCCGGGCCCGTCGCACCCAGCGCCTCTACGCGGGGCTGCCCGCGCGACCGGACGGCCGCTACGACCTCGTGATCGACGGTGCGCCGACGGCCAGCGCGACGGTGGGCAGCGGACGCACGCTCACCATGGACATGACCACGGGCGCCACGACCGTGACGGAGGGGCCAGCGGCGACGGTCCGCTTCGCGGGCCTCGGCGGCAACGCCAAGGACGTCGAGCTCTGGCTGCCCCACAACGAGACCACCGAGCTGATCGAGCTCCGCACGGATGCGCCGATCACGGCGTCGACGGTCTCCCGGCCCGCGTGGGTGCATCACGGAAGCTCGATCAGCCAGGGCTCCAACGCGAGCGGCCCGACCGCCATCTGGCCGGCGATCGCCGCTCGCGTCGGCGAGCACGAACTCACCAACCTCGGCTTCGGCGGCGGCGCCCTCCTCGATCCGTTCGTCGCCCGCACGATCCGCGACCTGCCCGCCGATCTCATCAGCCTCGAGCTCGGGATCAACGTGGTGAACACCGACCTCATGCGACGGCGAGCCTTCGCCCCGGCCGTCCACGGCTTTCTCGACACCATCCGCGACGGCCATGCCACCACCCCGATCGTGGTGATCTCCCCGATCCTCTGCCCCATCCACGAGGAGACGCCCGGCCCGGGCAGCTTCGATCTCGCCGCGCTCGCCAAGGGCCACCTCAGCTACACCGCCACGGGCGACCCAGCCGACGCCGCGAAGGGCAAACTCACCCTCCAGACGGTCCGCGCCGACCTCGCCCGCATCGTCGCCGACCGAACTCCCACCGACCCGAACCTCACCCTCCTCGACGGCCTCTCCCTCTACGGCCCCACCGACGCCGAGGCCCTCCCCCTCCCGGACGCCCTCCACCCCGACACCGAGACCCACCGCCTCATCGGAGTCCGAGCAGCAGCCCGCCTCTTCGAAGCCGCCGACTAGGACGGAACGCACCCGAAGGCCGGGCCACCAGTCCCAACACGGCAAGGCCCGCCGCCAAGTCAGAAGACCAACGAAGCCGCACGCGTCTCGACCGCGATGCCTTCACCGAGCTCGTCCGAGCCGAAACCCACCTGGGCCCTGAACAGCACAGCCGGTGCAGAAGACGCCGCCCAACGTTCTTGGGACCCACCCAGGCTGAACCCCCAGAGGCCCGCCGGGGCGGCGGGTGCCTCTTCCAGGGCGAGTCAACGACCAGATGTACGGTTCTCGCCGCCAGGCGGTAACCGGACAGCTGGGCCCGTGCCCGGGGAGAGGCACCCG
>JAURVW010000708.1 GCA_030655275.1 Solirubrobacteraceae bacterium | reverse complement strand
GGCTCGATCGTTCGCGCCGCCGCCTCGCGGGCCTGGGATCTGTCGGACGAGGACGGGATCGCGCTCGGATCGTTCGACGCCGTGATCGTGACGGCGCCTGCGCCGCAGACAGCCGAGCTCGTCCGGGTCGCGTCGCCGGCGCTCGCCGAGCGGGCCGGGAGCGTTGCCTTCGAGCCCTGCTGGAGCGTGATGGCGGCCTGGAACGAGCCGCTCGATCTGCCTTTCAATGCCGCCGCCGGGCACGGCCTCACGTGGGCCGTCTCGGACGGAGCCAAACCGGGTCGCGACGACCGAGAGCGATGGGTCCTCCAAGCCGACGACGCCCTGTCGACGGCGCTGCTCGAGCAGACGCCGGAGGCCGTCGGCCGCGACCTCCTCGATCGCTTCGCCGCGCTGGCCGGCCGACCGCTCCCGGAACCGGGCCACGTCGCCGCGCACCGGTGGCTCTACTCGCGCCCCCGCACGCCACTCGACGAGCCGTTCCTCCGCGACGGAACGCTGCTCATGGCCGGCGACTGGTGTGGCGGCCGCACCGCTGGCGACGCCGTGCGCAGCGGCCGAGCCGCGGCCGCCGCGCTGATCGCCTGACGGGCGGTCCGCAGCTGGTGCGTCAGTCGTTCGCGCCGGCTGACGCCCCCTAGACCCGCTCGGCCAGCCGACCCAGGAACTCGGCCTGGGCGGCCACCAGCTTCGGCTCGGCCTCGGCGATCGGCAGCCAGCTCGCGCGGTCGACTTCCGGAAACGACTGCATCCGGCCCGACCGCGGCGGCCACTCGACCTCGAAGGTGTTGCTCTCGAAGCCGGCCGGATCGAGCTGAGGCGCGTCGACGGCCCACGCGACGACCGTCTTCCCCGCCCGCTGCTTGATCTCACCGAGCTCCACGAAGCGGGCGTCCGGCGGCAGCGACCGGCCCGTCTCCTCCGCGAACTCGCGCGTCGCGGCTGCCCGCGGTTCCTCGGCTCCGGGGTCGTACTCGCCCTTGAAGATCGACCAGGCCCGCTCGTCCTTCTTCGCCCAGAACGGTCCGCCCATGTGCCCGATCAGCACCTCGAGCTCGCCCTCGGCGGTGCGGCGGAACGGCAGGATGCCGGCGCTGGTCTTCGAGACGGCCATGGCGTCAGCGCGATCCGGTCGCGGCAGACGAAGAGCGAGCATCCTGGATCGTGACCACGACGACCAATTCGGGATCCACCACCTCGTAGACCAGCACCATCCACGACCAAGGGCCAAGCAGGAACCGGTACCCGGACCACGATCCGGCCAGCGCCGGCCCGAGCTCGGGAAACTCCTGCAGCCGCGACGCCGACCGTGCCACACGCTGGTGGGTGTCCGACGGCAGGCTGTGGGTACGGGCGATTCTCCGCAGCTCCGTCACAGCCTCGTCGGCGACGACGACCCGCGGCATCCTCAGAGGTCGGCGAGATCGACGACGCGCCCGGCACGAGCATCGGCGGAGCCACGCTTGGCCGACGCGAGGGCTCCGTCGATGCCATCGAGCAACTCGACCATCGTGCGGGCGTCCGGATCGACCTCGTCCAAGGCACTCTGCAGGAGCGAACGCGCGAGGGTTCCCGACTGCACGTGCATCCGCTCCGCGAGCGCAGCCAGCTTCGCCGCGTGCGCATCGTCGAGGGTGACGTTGACTCGGTCCATCAGATCACGGTACACGCGGCGACACGGCGCGTGCAAGCGTGACGCTCAGCGACAGGCGAGCGCCTCTTCGACCGGCGTGACGGGCGGGTCCGACGACACCTGGTTGCGCACGACGACGGTCACCGTGCGTCGCTGCACCGGCGCACCCTTCAGGTCCATCTGGACCTGTAGCTCGGCGCCGTTGCGGCGGGTCGGAAAGCGTTTGTCGCCGCGGCGACCCTTCAGGTGGACCTCCGCGGTGTAGCAGTAGCGGCCCTTGCGGACCATCGCGTCGGAGCGCTGCACCATGCCGATGCCACCCGGCACGTAGCCCGGCAGCTCCGGGAAGGTGATCAGCCCGACCTTGTAGTGGCGGTCGTCGGTGATCGAGGTCCCCGCGCGCACGCCGCGGAACTCGCCCTTCGTGCGGAACCAGAGCGTGAAGGTCGTGAGGCCATCGCCCTTCACCTCGGGCGACTCGTCGTCGACGAGGTAGGGCTGCCCGACGAGTCGCCAGGCGTCGACGGCCTTGGCCGGCCCGGATTCCGCACCATCGGCCTCGACGGCGTCGCGGCTCGGATCCTCGCCGGCCTCCGCGGCGGCGATCGCGTCGGCCTGCGCGTCCTCGGCGGCCGCATCGTCGGTGTCGGTCGGATCGTCGCCGCGGGCCGCCGCG
>JAURVW010000704.1 GCA_030655275.1 Solirubrobacteraceae bacterium | reverse complement strand
ACCCCCGCCTCGTCGTATTGCCGGTAGCCGGCCTCGGTGCGCACCACCTTCGCGAGCAGCCCGAGGCTTTCGTAGTGACGGATCATCTTGGCCGAGACGCCGGCCTGCTGCGCTGCTTCGCCGATGTTCATCGCGCGCCTTCCTTCTGCTTCTCGATCGCGCGCCGCAGCAGCAGCGCGTTGCCGAGCACGCTGACGCTCGACGCCGCCATCGCCGCGCCGGCAACCACCGGGCTCAAAAGTCCGAGCATCGCGAGCGGGATGCCGACGACGTTGTAGGCGAGCGCCCAGAACAGGTTCTGGCGGATCTTCGCGTGCGTCGCGCGCGAGATGCCGATCGCGCGTGCGACCAGCGCCAGGTCACCGCGCAACAAGGTGATGCCGGCGGCCTGCATCGCGACATCGCTGCCGCCAGCGTGGCCGCCGAGCGTGGCCGCCATCGCGATGCCGACATCGGCGGCGGCGAGCGCCGGTGCATCGTTGATGCCGTCGCCGACCATCGCGACGCGGCCTTGCGCCTTCAACGCCTCGACCGCCGCGGCCTTCGCGCCGGGCAGCACCTCGGCGCGCACGTCGTCGATGCCGAGTTCCTTCGCCACGGATTCGGCGGCCGCGCGGGCATCGCCGCTCAGCATCAGCGTGCGCAGGCCGAGCTGCTTCAGTTCGGCGAGCGCGGCCGGTGCGCCGGGCTTGATGGCGTCGCCGAAGGCGAACAGGCCGAGCACCTGCGCGCGACCCTCGGCGTCGACCTCGGCGAGCCACGACACGGTGCGGCCCGCGGCGCGGAACGGCGCGGCCTGCGCGTCGAGCGCGCCTTTGGCCAGCCCGAGTTCCTGCATCAGGCGGGCGCTCCCGAGTTGCAGGCGGCAACCGTCGACGACACCGGCGAGACCGCGTCCCGGCAGGGCACGCAATTCGCGCGCGGTCGCGACCGGCGCCACATGTGCCGCCAGCACCGCGCGGGCGAGCGGATGTTCGCTGCCGGCCTGCAGGCTCGCGGCGAGCGCGATCAGCGCCTCGCGCGTCGGCGCCGCATCGCCCAGCGGCAATGCCGCGACCAGCGCCGGCCGGCCCTCGGTCAA
>JAURVW010000699.1 GCA_030655275.1 Solirubrobacteraceae bacterium | reverse complement strand
CGCTCGCCGTTGCGCGGGCTGGCGATCGAATACTGGCGTGCGTGGTGAGCGCGGTCCCGCGCGTCCGCGCCCGGCGGGATGACGCCGATCGACTGGCCTTCGAGCACCGGGAACGGCGTCGAACCGAAATCGAGCACGATGTGGTGGGTGTCGTAATCCTCACCCGCGACGCGCCCGACCTCCGTGACGCGGACGTTGCCGGTGACGGTCGCGGTGATCGTCTTCTCCGTGGACTTCGGCCCGTAGAGGTTGGTGAAGGCGTGCGCCGCCGACCAGGGCGGCAGCGTCGCTCCGAACTGGGCGCTGTCGAAGACCGTTTCCCCGGCGATCGCCGCCGCCATCTGCGGGTTCTCTTCCGCCAATGCCGGCACCGCGTTGGCGACGACGCCCTCTGCCTCGAGCTGCTCGGGCGTCAGCTCGGGCGGCAGCGCCTCCCAACCCAACTGGTCATCCAGGCTGTAGGCCTTGACGACGGGCATGTTGCGCCAGTTGTCGATCGATCCGGTCGGGCATGGCGAGATGCAGGCCATGCACAGGTTGCACTTGGCGGCGTCGACGACGTAGTTGTTCGAATCGTGCGTGATCGCCTGCACCGGGCAGATCGCCTCGCAGGTGTTGCAGCGGATGCAGATCTCGGGGTCGATGAGGTGCTGCTTGATGACCGCGGTGTCGGTGGCCATGTTCATTGGTCGTGTCTCGCCCGGGGGTCGGTCAGCCGAATCGCACGTACTCGAAGTCGACCGGCTGGCGGTTGATGCCCATCACCGGCGGTGCGATCCAGCCGGCGAACTTGCCGGGATCCACGACCCGGCCCATCAACGATGCCACGAACGCGAAGTCGTCGGACGACGGCAGCCATTCGTTCTTCTTCGCTGCCCACTCCGCCTCGTTGACGACGCGGCCCTCGGGCGACATCTTGATGCCGGCGAGCGCACCTCTCTGGCGGTTGAAGGCCTTGTGCGGCACCACAAGGCGCGTCTGGATGCCAGCCTTCTCGAGCACCTTGTTCCAGCGGTTCACGCCTGCCACCGAATCCTTGATGAAGTCGTCGCGCAGCACTTCGTTGAGCGCGTTGAGCAGCGGCACTTCGCGTTCCTGCAACTGGCCGTTCTGGACCTCGAGGATCTTGTAGGTCTGGCCCTTGAGGACGTGGTCGTCGGTGCGCTTGCCTTCTTCGTAGCGGCCCTTCAGGCCCGAGCTGTAGAAGGTCGCGGCATTGCTGGACTGGTCCGCGCCGAACAGGTCGATCGTGACGCTGTAGTGGAAGTTGAGGTAACGCTGGATCGTCCCGAGGTCGATCGCGCCGGCCGCGCGCACCTTCTCGGCGTCGTCGGTATTCAGCTCGTTCATCACGGCCGCGGTGCGCGAGAGCTCGCGCGAGACGCCGCTTTCGCCGACGAACATGTGGTGCGCTTCCTCGGTCAGCATGAACTTGGTCGTGCGCGCGAGCGGGTCGACCGCGCTTTCGGCGAGCGCGGAAAGCTGGAACTTGCCGTCGCGGTCGGTGAAATACG
>JAURVW010000687.1 GCA_030655275.1 Solirubrobacteraceae bacterium | reverse complement strand
AGACGGTGCCCGGCGGCTTGCCCTCCTGCTCGCCGGGGCCGGCGACCCCGGTCGTGGCGACGGCGTACGACGCCCCGGTGAGGCTCCGCACGCCGCGCGCCATCGCCTCGGCGCACGCGGCCGACACGACGCCGACCGTCGCCACCACGTCGGCGGGCACCCCGAGCACGTCGACCTTGACGTCGCTCGCGTAGGCCACGACGCCGCCGCGGAACACCTCCGAGGCGCCGGGCACGGCGGTCAGCGACGCCGCGACGCGACCACCGGTCAGGGACTCGGCGGTGGCGAGGGTGCCGAGATTCAGATTGTTGGCGGCGGCAATCAGGGTTTGTCCGTCCCGGCCGCTATTGACGATTTGGGCGGCGTTGAGGTTGATGTCGCGCCCGGCGGCGGCGACGAGGATGGCGTTGTCGCCCGTCACGTACAGGCCTGCCACGCGGTCGAGGTGGGTGCGGCTGAAGCTGGACAGGCCCGCGGTCTTGCTGTCGGTTTGCGTGGTGCTGATGAGGTTCAAGTCGCGCCCGGCTGTTGCGCTGAGGCTGCTGGCGGCTTCGATGCGGCCGCCGATATTGTCGAGGTCGGTGCGGGCATGGAGGGCGACGGCGGCGCCGTTGATGCGGCCGCCGAGGTTTTTGAGGTTCTCGGCGGTGAGGCTGACCAGTGTGCGTCCGGCGATGATGCCGCTGTTGGTGAGGTCTCCCGTGAGGTTGAGGTTAACGCTGTCACCCGCAATCAGCGCGCCGTCGGGCTTGAGGTCGCCATCTTGCACGCGGACGTACAGTTGCGGGACGAGGACTTTCTGCTTGCTGCCGTCGGCGAGGACGACTTCGCGTTCGACCAGCCAGACGATGTCACTGGTGAGTTGGGCCATTTGTGCGGCCGTGAGGGCGATGCCGGGGCGCAGGTTGTGGGCTTTGGCGTGAGTGACGGCGGCACTGAGCAGCGCCCGGTATTGGGCTTCGTCATCGGCATGGCCATCGAGGAATCTTCGGCCGGTGAGTTGGGCAACTTGTTCGCGGATGAGCCTTTGTTCGTAGAAGCCGTCGCCCAGACGTTTCTGGGTGGCGGCGGGGTCGATGGATAGGGCATTGAGCAAATAGTCGGAGCTCAGCCAGTTGCGGTAGCTGGCGAAGCGCGGGTCGGTTTCGATCAGGTAGCCAGCATCAGGGTTGGCGCTCGGACCGAACAGGTTGTTGTCGGGCAGGGTGGCGGGGCTGACGCTGCCGGTGGAGAGCGCGCCAAGCTGGGTGCCGCTGCCGGTGGGGGCGGTGTTTTGTTGATAGACGGTGGGGGTGAGGTCGATGGCCTGAATGACGGGGGCGGGAGTGTAGGCGGCGGTGCTGTAGGCGGTGGTGTCGCGCCCGCTTCTGCGCTGCCGCCAGTGGGATGTGGCGCTGCCGGCGTCGGTGATGGTGCGTTCGCCGGCGACGGCGGTGTTGTCGAGCGTGCCGAGGACGCCGCTCAAGACGTCGCCGGCGATGATGTGGCTGTTGTCGTTGAGGAGGTGGC
>JAURVW010000686.1 GCA_030655275.1 Solirubrobacteraceae bacterium | reverse complement strand
GTCGTGCCGTCGCCGAAGTCCCAGAGCACGCTCACGGCCGACATGCGGTCGGTGGTCGTCGCCGAGAACGGCAGCGAAGCGCCCGTCGCGCCGGAGGCGGGGGCGGCGATGCCGACCGACGGCGCTCCGCCGTCGAACCCGGACACGTACGTTCCTCCGGACACCACCGTGAAGGTGTCGAACGAATAGAGCGTCGGGCCGTAGGCCAGGAAGGCGTTGCCCTCGTCGTCGCCGGCGACGCTGAGCGTTTCGGCGCTCGTGAACGTGTTGGCGGGGACCGGGAGGGAACTGACGGCGACGGGGTCTTCGAAGGCCTCCTTTCCAGCCGGGCGGCGAGCTGAGACGTACGTTCGCGAGCCAGGGGTACTGGTCGGCCAGGCGACGAAGGAATCGCCATTGGCTGCCTGCCCGATTTTCGCGTAGAACGGCTCGGCACCGGCGCCGGAGAGTGTCCTCGGGGGAGAGAACCCGGCGACTGCCGAGGCACGCGAGACGACCTGCACGGCGGAATCGTAGAAGAGCACCGCCGCCCCGCCCGACGGATCGAGCGCGGCCTGCGGCTTCTGGAAGGAGGAGCCGGCGCGGCTGTAGAGCTGGGAGGTCCCGGTGTAGGTGCCGGAGGCGAACCCGGATCCGCCCGGGATGAACTCCGTCGACTCCACGTACGTCTTGCTCTGGATGCTCTCGAAGCGATCCCAGGCGGCCAGGATCCGGCCCGCCGGCGTCATCGCCAGCGAAGGGGGCTGGAACGTGGCGCTGACGGTCGTCGGGTAGGGCGAGAGGTGCTTGACCGCGCCCATCGGCGCCGTGACCGGCTTGACCCGCATCTCGCTGTACGCCCTGGAGTCGTAGGTTGCGCCGGCCCCGTCGAAGTCGAAGGTGCGTCGCCACCCGACGGCATAGTCGCCGCTCGCGTCCATGGCAACGGTGGGAACCCCGAGGATGGTGTCCGTCGTGGCGCCGGGGTCCGAGATCGGCCCACCATCGACGAAGGTGTTCGCGCCGGGCGGGCGGAACGCGACGGAGACGCGCTGGCCCACGCCCGCGTTCACCGCCACCCAGGCGACGACGGCCGCTCCGTTGTCGCCGACCGCCACCGCGGCGCCGGAGCCGGTGCCCGGGACCGCGCCCCCGGGGGCCGTCAGCGTCTGCGGCGTGCCCCAGTCCTGTCCCGACGGCCGGGATGCGACCTCGACCTGTCCGTTGCGAATCCAGGCGAGGACGGCGTTGCCCTGCCGGTCGATCGCGACATCGACGGGGCCGCTGATGCTCGAGGCCGCCGACG
>JAURVW010001048.1 GCA_030655275.1 Solirubrobacteraceae bacterium | reverse complement strand
CGCGCCGCCACGGCGCTCGCGCGTGAACTCGAGGCCGAGGGCAAGAAGGTCGTCGTCTACGCGACGGGCCGCCGCGGCGTTTCCGCCATGGCGTTCCGTGGGCGCAACCCGGAGGCCGGCTTCACCGGCTTCACGGACAACCCGAAGTACGGCGATGCCCGCGAGGTCGCAGAGACCCTCGCCGCCGCGTACCTGGACGGCAAGGTCGACCAGGTCGAGGTGCTCTACAACCGGTTCGTGTCCGCGCTGACGCAGGAGGTCACCCAGACCACCCTGCTGCCGCTGCAGGCCGACCCGGTCGCCGAGGCCCTCGCCGCCGAGGAAGCCGCCAAGGCCGACAAGACCACGTCCGGCACCGCCGGCCACGCGCTCGTCGAGTACGAGCCGGGCCCGCAGGAGATCCTGGAGCGCTTGATCCCCGACTACGTCGAGATCACGCTGTTCCGCTCCCTGCTGGAGTCGGCCGCGTCCGAACACGGCGCTCGCATGACGGCCATGCGCAACGCATCAGAGAACGCCGGTGAGCTCATCACCAACCTGACGCTCGAGATGAACCGGGCCCGTCAGGCAGAGATCACCCAAGAGATCATGGAGGTCGTCGCCGGCGCCGAAGCGCTCTAGCGACGATCAAGGAATCAGAGGACTCATGGAAGCTTCTACCGCTACCAAGAACATCGGGCGGATCGAGCAGATCCAGGGCGTCGTCGTCGAGGCGGTCTTCCCGGACAAGCTCCCGGCCATCAACAACGCGCTCGAGGTCACCCTCGGCGAGGGCCGTCTCGTCCTCGAGGTGCAGCAGCACCTCGGCGACAACCGCGTGCGTACCGTCGCCATGGACTCCACCGACGGCCTCGCCCGCGGTGTCGAGGTGCGCGACCTCGGCGAGCCGATCACCGTGCCCGTCGGTAAGGCCACGCTCGGCCGCATCTTCAACGTCCTCGGCGAGACCATCGACGGTGGCGAGCAGGTCGTCGGCGACGCGCGTTGGGGCATCCACCGTCCCGCGCCGAAGGTCTCCGACCTCACGCCGACCACGGAGATGTTCGAGACGGGCATCAAGGTCATCGACCTCCTCGCCCCGTACTCCAAGGGCGGCAAGGTCGGCCTGTTCGGCGGCGCCGGCGTCGGCAAGACCGTCCTCATCCAGGAGCTCATCAACAACCTCGCGACCGAGCACGGCGGCCTCTCGGCCTTCTGCGGCGTCGGCGAGCGTTCGCGTGAAGGCACCGACCTCTACCTCGAGATGAAGGAATCGGGCGTCATCGACAAGACGATGCTCGTCTTCGGTCAGATGA
>JAURVW010000671.1 GCA_030655275.1 Solirubrobacteraceae bacterium | reverse complement strand
GAAGATGCCGCGGTCGACGGTCGAGGACTACGCGCGCCGGGGGATGCTTCCGTCGTTCAAGCTTGGGCGCCATAGGCGGTTCGTACGCGAAGAGGTGGTGGCCGCGGTTGAGGCTCTTCGGCGTCCTTCAGTGGCGACGGTTGCCGCCCCGGTGCGTCGCCCGTCCCGTCGTCGGTGACGCTGCGTTACCCGCGCGTTCGGGCACGCTGCCGGAACGCTTCGAACGCCTCCGCGGTGAACGGCCTGGGCGCAGCCACAGGAACGGGGGCAGCCTCGAAGACCTGCGAGAGCCGCGCCGCGTCCTCGGCAGCAGGACGGCTGTGGAGGTAGCGGGACGTGGTCCGGATGTCCGAGTGGCCCAGCATCGCCTGGACGGCCACGAGGTCGAACCGGCCCGCCGCAAGCGAGCCGAAGGTATGGCGGAGATCGTGGAGGCGGAGTTCAGGCATCGCCGGGTCGGAGTTGCGAGCGATGTCCCGGGCTCGAACGTATCGGCGTCGGACCGCGGTCCTGTCGAGATGCTCACCCGTGAGCGTGAAGACCAGATCGTCCGGACCCGTGAAGTGCCGACGCTTCGACAGACCGTCGAGGGCGGTTGCGACTTGTACAGCCATCGGCACGGAGCGCTCACGGCCGCTCTTCGGCGAACTCTCCACTCCGGCGCTGTAGCTACGAGCGATGACGATGCGGTCGGCGTCCCACCGAACGTGCCGCCAACGGAGGGCGAGAGCTTCACCGATGCGTGCCCCGGTGAATCCGAGGAAGAGGAGCAGGGCGGCATCCGCTTGGTCCTGGCGTGCGCGGTCCGCAACGGCCTCGTCGGTCACGTGCTCACCAGTCGTCGTGAGAGGTCGACGGTGTCGCCCCGCCGCCATGACGCGCGCGATTGCGTGCACTTGCTCGGGACTGAACGTGACGATCTCGGCGGGCCTAGCCTCTCGCCTCTTCGCGATGCCGTCCACCGGGCTCAATCGAAGATGACGGCGACGAACGGAAAGCCCGAAGATCCCTGCGAGGGCTTGGCGGTGGACGTTCACCGTCCGCGGGCCCACGTCCTCCTCGTCGTCCAGGCGTTCCAGAAACCGACGTACGTCGTCGTGAGTTACGCCTCGGAGGTCGCGGCCCCCAAAGGACCGCATGAGGCGCGCACCCCGAGGGTTCGCCTCGCCCTCGTCGGGAGAGCGCAGCATGGATCGGTAGTTCTCCATCGTGGACGCCTTCGCAGCACGCTCGGTCCGCAGGTATCGCATCCACTCCGCAACGGCGTCGTCGAACGTGAAGACACCGGTGTTGACCACCTCGTCGGTGCCGACGATCTCCCGCTCCAGTTCGAGGACCAGTTCGGCGGCACGGACGTGTGCAGCGCGGTCGTCCAGTGCCCCGTTCTTGGGGCGGCCGGGCCGGCGCTCCCACTTGCGGGCCCAGGCCGGGCCATCGACGTCCCCCAGGTCTTCGGTCCGCGGTACAAGCCACGCCTGCCCGAGCGCCTGCATAACTTGCCTGCGCTCCGACGTGCGCCACTTAGCCGACC
>JAURVW010000668.1 GCA_030655275.1 Solirubrobacteraceae bacterium | reverse complement strand
GGAACGGGTAGGGGTACCACCAGTGGTCGCCCGTGGCCGGGGCGATGATCAGGTTCGCGCGCACCAGCGTGTAGACGACCCAGACGATCGGGAAGATCGCCGCGACGAAGATCGTGCTCCACCCGAGAGCGCGGCGGCGCGGAGCGAACAGCACGTCGAGCAGGAGCAGCAGCGGGATGACGACGTGCAGCACCTCGTTCGACCAGGGCACGGTGACGCCCTGCGGCAGTTCGATGCCGCGCAGCAGGGTGTTGTAGACGACGCCGGTGACGATCATGTAGGTGCTCGCGCAGACCAGGAGGATCGCGATCCATCGCGGCTCGGCATCCGTCGTGTCCCGGTGTCGGAGCGCCCAGATCGCGGCGATGGCGAGCGCGATCGCCGCGAGGATGTTCGAGTCGATCGTGAAGAAGCTCAGGAAGTTGGCGGCGACCGTGGGCATGTGACTGCCCCATTCGGTCGTGTTGGCGACCGCGTTCTCGATCGAACGGCTGAGCTGGGCGATGACGGCGGCCAGCGCCAGAGCGGATGCCGCCAGTCGTGCGTACGGCCACCAGGTGTTCATTTCGCCTCCGCCGGTCACTGTAGCGGAACGGAAGTCTGGACCGCCGCACCGGTATATCGGTAGTGTCTGCCTCGGGGACGCGATCGTGCACGGCGGAGGGCACATGAGCGACAGCGGTACCGGTACGAGCAGCACGGCTGGCGCGGCGCGCGCCCGCAGATTCCGCGGGGGACTGAGCATCCAGTCCAAGCTCCTGATCATGCTGCTCGTCGTGAGCCTGATCTCCTCCCTCGTCGTCGGTGCGATCGGCTTCATCAACGGCCGGCAGTCCCTGCATGACGCGGCGGTCGACCAGCTCATCACCATCCGGTCCATGCGCGCCGCCGAGATCACCGAGGCCTATGCCGCCATGCACGCCCGCGTGCAGCAGCACGCGACCAGTGGCACCTGGGACGACTTCGCCCTCAACTTCACCGAGGACGCCGAGTACGTCGAGCACGCCTTCGGCACGTTCGTGGGCCGCGACGCGATCCGCGAGTGGTCGGTGGCCACGATGACCTCGTTCCCGGGCTCGGTGATGACGGGCTTCCCGCTGGCCTGGCAGACCGTGGACGAGTCGACGTCGCGGCTGATCTGCGAGGTGCGCAACCTGATGCCCGATCCCGGCGACGGCTCGGTGCACGAGCAGTCCAACCTGACGATCATGACCTACGCCGGCGACGGGCTGTTCTCCCGCGAGGAGGACGTCT
>JAURVW010000649.1 GCA_030655275.1 Solirubrobacteraceae bacterium | reverse complement strand
ACCCGGGTCACGCGCCCGGCCGGGAGCGGGGCGGGGGCTGGATGCGAGTCCGGGGCGCAGCCCGGCAGCGGCGTGAGCGCCAGCGGCGAGGCGGGCGAGCCGGAGGAGGTGCGGCTCACGCCGACGGAGTGGCAGCTGCTCGAGATCCTCGTACGCGCGGACGGCAAGCTCGTGACCGGCCCGCACCTGCTCCACGAGGTGTGGGGCCCGCAGTACGGCACCGAACTCAACTACCTGCGCCAATACCTCGCGCAGCTGCGCCGCAAACTCGAGCCGGAGCCGTCGAAGCCGCGCTACCTCATCACCGAGGCCGGGATGGGCTACCGCTTCGAGCGGTGAGTCGCGTGACGCACCGCGAGGGGTGAGTCGCGACGCGGCGCGAGCGACGCATCGCGTGACGCACCCTGACCGGCCGGTCGTCGAGAGGATCGCCGCACCGCGGTCACGCTGAGGGCATGCAGACCATCACGCCGACCCGCCCGCTCCGTTCGCCGCTCGCAGAAGTTCCGCAGCCGACCGACCCGACCTACACGGATCTCCCGGACGCGCCCGAGACCCCCATCCCCGACGAGCCCATCGAGGCACCGCAGGAGCCGACGACGCCGATCGATCCGACGCCCGCTCCCGAGCAGCCGGACCCGTCCCCCGCGCCCGAGGTCCCTCAGACGGTCTGATTCAGCGACGCTCCGAACCTCAGGATCGCGAGTTCATCTGGGCGGTCCAGATGAATTTGCGACTCATGAAAGCGGTGCGTCGCCCTACTGGAGCGTGAGCGTGACCGGCTTGCCGTTCGGCGTCGCCGGGCTCGCGGCGACGTTCGTCGGCGGGTTGCCGGAGCCCAGGTCGAAGCTCGCGGCGAAGGTCCGTACGGAGACGGTGGTCTTCAGGTCGGCCTCGGCGCCGAGCGCCTTGGCGGTCTGCGGATCGACCTTCAGCGCAAGCGACCCGTCGCTCACCTTCGCCGTCCTGGTCTCCTTGCCGTACCGGACCTTGATCCGGGGCACGGCGCGCTCGGCGATGCCCCACACGAGCAGTTTGGTCTCCTCGCCGCGGGCCGTCTCCCGGATCGGGCTCACGGTCACCTGCGCCCCGCCGTCGCTCGTGGAGAGGGTCAGCGCCGACGTGGTCGGATCCGAGCACATGGGCGTCGGGTCGGTGGCCCCCGGGGTCGCCGCGGTCACGCAGAAGGTGGTGTCGTCGAGGGTCGCAGCAATCCGCCACGTGCCATCGGTGCCGCTGCCGCTCAGGCGCAGCCGGTCGTCGGCCGTCGCAGGCTCGAGGTCGTCGCCCCTGCTCGCCGGCAGCGCCGGATCGCCCTCACGCTCGCCAAGGCGCTTCGGGTCGCCCTTCTCGGCCTTCTTCGCCCGTTTCGCCTTCTCCGCGGCCGAGGCAATCGGGTTCTCGGCGCCGACGGTCGCGCTCGGCGCGGGCGTCTCGAGGGGGACGACGGCGCTCGTACCGCTGCCGCCGCTCGCGTTCTCGTCGTCGCCACCGCAGCCGGCTACGAGCAGCAGCGTGCTGGCCGCGAGCAGGGCCGACAGGGGGCGACGGAGACGAAGGTCGAGCACGACGGACCACGCTATCGCGGGACCTCAGGTCTCGTTGCCTGCCATGAGCGTCGTCACGATCGCCTCGTAGACGGCCTCGCCCGGGCCGCCCTCGGCGACGCGGATGTTGTCGTGCTCGAGCATCGCGGGACCGACCGCCCCGTCCTTCTCCTCGGCGCCGCCGACGAGCCAGAACACACCCGAGGCCGCGGCCATCCCTACGTCCTCGGCCGAGTCGCCGACGGAGATCACCTCGTCGAGTTCGTAGCCGCGGATCCGGCGGTGCCGGTCGACCGCCGCCGCCTTGCTCGTGCCTTCCGGGGTGAGGTGGTAGGAGCGCGGTGACTCGATCGACGGATCGAGCGTCGACTCTCCACGGCCGCCCTGGAAGCCGGTGCCGCCGGTGGGCAGTCCCCCGATGAAGCCGTTGTCGACGATGCGCAGGTCGCTGCTGCCATGGTCGTTGAGCAGCTGCTGCGCCACGAGCGTGTCGATCTCCCCGCGGAACAGGACGGAGACCTCACGCCCCACATGCCAGGGCGTGTGGAGTTCGATCATGCCGTCGAAGTGGTGGGTGAGCAGTTCGATCACGCCGCGGGAGGTGATCTGCTCGTGCACGTTCTGGCCGTTCTCGGGGAAGAGGTCGCCGGTCTGCCAGTAGTCCTCGCCGTCGACGACCAGCCCTCCGCCGCACTCGAAGGCGTAGGCGGTGGCGCCCATCGCGCGTCCGGGCTCGCGGACGGTGTCGCGACGGCGACCGCTGACCGGCACCACCTCCACGCCCGCGCGATGCGCGGCCTCGAGTGCCCGAGCACCGAGCAGCGAGACGTTGCCGTGCTCGTCGTGGAGGAGCGATCCGCCCCGGCCGACCATGGTTCCGTCGAGGTCGAAGTACACGCAGCGCAGCACGGCCGAGACGCTAGCGGCCCAAGGTGGATCCAGTTGCCGCGCCGCGGGTCGACAATGACGTTACAGCGGTGTAAGTTGCCGTCGAGCGATCCGCTAACGATCGCGGGCGTGCGTTAACCTCGTGCCCCGCGAGGAGTCCCACCATGACCAGTCCGACCACATCTCCCGACGGCGCCGCGCCGAAGACGTTTCCTCGCGAGGCGCAGGTGCTGGTGGTCGGCGCGGGCGTCTCGGGCATCGCGGTCGTCGTCGCCCTTCGAAAGCAGGGCATCGAGGACATCGTCCTGATCGAGGCCGCCGAAGCGTTCGGCGGCACCTGGCGAGACAACACCTACCCGGGGTGCGCGTGCGACGTGCCGTCGCTGCTGTACTCGTTCTCGTTCGAGCAGAACCCGGGCTGGACGCGCTTCTTCGCGCAGGGTCCCGAGATCAACGCGTACGTGAGCGACGTCGCGCGCAAGCACGGGGTCGACGAGCTCGTCCAGTTCGGGACGCAGGCGCTCGGCAGCCGGTGGGACGAGGACGCCAAGCGTTGGATCGTCGACACCACGAGGGGCCAGATCCGCGCGCAGTGGGTCGTCGCGGCCACCGGTCCGCTCCAGGTGCCCAAGATGCCGGAGCTGCCCGGGCTCGAGGACTTCCCCGGGCCGGTGTTCCACTCGGCCACGTGGGATCACGACGTCGACCTCGCGGGCAAGCGGGTGGCGGTGGTCGGGACGGGTGCGTCGTCGATCCAGTTCGTGCCGAAGATCCAGCCGAAGGTGAAGCAGCTGGTGGTGTTCCAACGCACGGCGTCGTGGGTGCTGCCGCGTCCCGACCGCCCGATCACGAAGGTCGAGCGGTTCCTCTACCGCCGCGTGCCGGGGCTGCAGAACCTCGTCCGCCAGATCATCTTCATCGTGCTCGAGGGCCAGCAGTTCGGGCAGCGCCACCCGCGGATCATGCGGCAGGCGCAGAAGCTCGGTCTGCTCCATCTCCGGCGTCAGGTGAAGGATCCGAAGCTGCGGGAGGCGCTCACGCCGGACTTCACGCTGGGCTGCAAGCGACTCATGATGTCGAACACGTACTTCGGGGCCGTCACCGCGCACAACGCGACGGTGGTCCCGCAGGCCCTTGCGCGCGTGAACGGTTCGACGGTGATCGCGGCCGACGGCTCCGAGCACGAGGTCGACGTGATCATCTTCGGCACCGGCTTCCACGTGACCGACCCGCCGATCGCGAGCGCCGTGACCGGCCGCTCAGGCGTGTCGCTGGCCGAGGGGTGGCGCGGGAGCCCCCAGGCGTACCTCGGGACGATGGTGCCCGATGCCCCGAACGCGTTCCTGATGGTCGGGCCGAACATCGGCAACGGCCACACGTCGGTGTTCCTGGCCGTCGAGGCGCAGGCCGGCTTCATCGCCGACGCCGTGCGTTCCGCCGCCCAGGCCGGGGTCGAGGCCATCGAGGTGCGCCGCGACGTCTTCGAGCGCTGGAACACCAAGGTGCAGGCCGGCCTGAAGGGCACGGTCTGGAACGACGGCGGCTGCGCCTCCTACTACCTCGACGCGACCGGCCGCAACTCGACGATCTACCCCTGGTCGAGCATCGACCTGCGACGCCGCATGCGCGGCTTCACCCTCGGCGACTTCCACACGGCCGGCAAGGGCGAGGCGCTGCCGGCGTTGCCGGTGGCGGTTGGCGAGGCCGCAGCCACGCGCTGACGCGCCGACGCGCTCGCGGGGCCGGGTAGACAGGGCCCTCGTGGGCTCTGTTTGCGTCGCTATTCGTGACGATCGGAGCCCACGAGGCGTCGCTGACGTGCCTCACCCCGCAACCAGGCCCATGCGGCGGCGGGTGAGCGTTTGCCCTCGTCGGCGCTGGGCCCTTGGTTGCGAGGCGTGCGTCGGCACGGTGGTCGAGGATCGGTGTCGGGTCGCGGGCGCTCGTTCCGCACCGAGGGCGCGGGCGGACCCGAGCGGGTTGTCGCGAGGCGGGCCTTGGCGGCGTCGGAGCTGGCGGGTGGGGCGTCGTGGGCTCCGTTGACCGCGGTATTCGCGGCAATCGGAGCCCGCGTGGATCCGGGCGTCGGTGTCTGGGCGTCGTGGGCTCCGTTGACCGCGTTATTCACCGTCATCGGAGCCCACGAGCTCGGGCTCTTCGGCTTCGTGGTGTCGCGGGCTCCGTTGACCGCGTTATTCACTGTCAACGGAGCCCACGAGCTCGGGCTCTTCGGCTTCGTGGTGTCGCGGGCTCCGTTGACCGCGTTATTCACCGTCATCGGAGCCCACGAGCTCGGGCTCTTCGGCTTCGTGGTGTCGCGGGCTCCGTTGACCGCGTTATTCACTGTCA
>JAURVW010000647.1 GCA_030655275.1 Solirubrobacteraceae bacterium | reverse complement strand
GGACGTCGCCGGCACTGATCTCGCCTCGCTCCGGGTGGACCTTCCACGCCAGGTCCCCGACGATCTGCACCATGTAGGGATAGCCGGCCGCCGCATCGACGGCGATCTCGAGAGCCTCTACCCCGATCCCGCGCCCGGCGTCGCGAATCGGACGGGCGATCGCGTCCGCCGCATCGTCGCGACCGAGTCGCTGGAGGTCGAAGCGCTCCGCCCTTCTCAAGAACGTGATGACCCGGTCCGCGAGGACGTCCTGGACCGCAGCCGGCAGGCCCGCTCCGAAGAACGCGATGTCGCGCTCCTCACGCCACAGGTGCTGGATCGTCCCGGCGAGGGTCTCGAAGTCGTCGCGCGCCGCACCGGAGACCTTGTGGATCTCGTCGATCGTCAACAGGACGCCCGAGCCCCGCTGAGTCATGACGTCGCACAGCGCCGACAGGTTCGACCGCAGCCCGACCAGCTCGTCCGAGCGGTCGAGGCTGGTCGCGACGCCACCGAGCCCGACCGGCAGCGTCACGCCGGTGACCCGCCGTCGAGGCGCCGGACGCGACGGGTCCGGCGGCGGCTCGGCCCGCACCTTGCGCCACGCCTGCGGCAGGTGCTCGTGCTCCAACCGAGCCAGGAGGCCGGGCGAGAGCGTCTCGTTGACGACCAACCAGCCGTGTCGGCGCGCCTCGTCCTCGATCGCATTGAGCAGAACCGTCTTCCCGATACCTCGTGCGCCGGTGGCAAGGCTGATCCGCGCAGCGGCGCCCGGCCCTGCCTCGAGCGCGTCCCCCACCTCCGCGATGGGTTCGTCACGCCCGGCGACCGTGGGAGGGTTGGCACCGAAGGTCGGCCTGAACGGGCTACGCGGTGATCCCTTCATCATGCTTCATCATACGACGAAGCCTTCATCATCTTTCATCATTTGATGCCCTGCGTCCCGCCGCACCCACCTCCCCCACACTTGACCCATGGACGGCGTCGGCGAGATCTGGGACCGCGCGACCGCCGTGCAACCGTTGCCCGAGCCGATCACGGTGCTCGCGACCGGGCTGGTCGCCCTGCTCCTCGTCATCGCCAGGCCGACCTGGCCCCGCGTACGCCTGGGCATCACCGTCGTCCACGAAGCCGGTCACGCGGTCGTCGCCGTGCTGGCCGGCCGGCGCCTGCAGGGCATCCGGCTCAACTCCGACACCTCCGGCGTGACCGTCTCGCGC
>JAURVW010000624.1 GCA_030655275.1 Solirubrobacteraceae bacterium | reverse complement strand
AATCATAAAATAAGATATAGCTATATTTTAACCTAGGAAGCCAATCGAGTCAACAGAGATGAAGCTGCAGCTTTATTTCGCGATCATTGTTATGAAAAACAAGCCATAGCCTGCTTTCTGTTATGAATTTTAGCAAATTCAAATGTATAGCCTTCTTAAATATATTTAACTTTCTCACTAAAAGTCGAGATGCTGTCTAAAAAAACAAGGTAAAAATATATGTTTTTCCTATAATTTTTTGAGCAAGGGATAAAGTCCTATTGTTCCATGCCAACTTACAAATGCGAGTGGAAGCTGTAGCGCACTCATCAGCATAGAGAATAGAGGATTACAGTTTAGAATCATTATTTTAAACTGTAATAGGAGCTTAAATCATTGATTCGTTAAACTTTTCTCCTTTTCTGAGCACAGCAAAAATAATTCTTATCAATTTATGCATAACAGCTACCACGGCTACCTTAGGTTTCTTTCCTTTTTTGATTATGCGCTCAGCAAAACTAAACATTGGTTTACAATACTTTTTACTAACCAAAGCAGGCATAAACAAAACATTCCTTAAGTTTTTCGATCCTGTTTTTGAAATGGATCTTAACCCCCTAACGCTTGATCCGGATTCGTTAATACTTGGATTTAGACCTGCAAAAGCGGCAAGTTGTTTAGCACATTTAAATTTACTAATATCAGGAAGATTGGCAATTAGACCTATAGCAGTAACCTCACCAATTCCTGGAATACTTGTAAGCAGATCATATTGTGATTTAACTTCAGAGTCTTTTTGTATTAGTAATCGCAACTGTTTAAAAATAGCTTCTTTTTGCTTGTCGTAAAACTTTCTTTGGTTTTGGTAGTACTTCAAAGCCTCTGCTCTACCCGCTTGGTCTGTATGTATACATGCCTCGATTCTGCCAGCAATTCGTCTACAATCTGTATTTATATCCTGCAAACAACGATATAAGTTTTTAATTGTATTGAAGCTTTTTGATCGTGGTGTCCATGGAATAAGTTGATTCTTATGGTGGTTTAGAAACTGTGCGATGATGTGAGCATCACATTTATCAGTCTTTGATCGTTTCATCATGCTTTTTGCATAATATTTTGTTTGAACGGGATTTAAAAGAAAGATGCTGTACCCTTTCATGTGCAAATACTGACAAAGAGCTTCTCCATAAATACCTGTAGCCTCAAGAGCAAAGTACTTCTCGGTCTCATTTTTAAGAAGTCTACACAGGTTTTCAAACCCAGACTTGTTATTATTAAACTCTGTATTTGACTTTGTCCCATCTGACTTTAGTATACACACATCAAATTTTAACTTTGCAATATCGACACCGATTGTTACACTCATTAGTGATCCTCCTTCAAGGGTTGTTGGTCAAAAGCTACACTTGCGTATACGGGATCTGCTGTCCCAAGATGCTGTTCTGCTTTATAGAACCTGTGTGAAGAAATGGTGCCAAATCTCGACTTCAGGCTTTATGCCAAAGTAAGCCTTTAGGCTCTCCATTTCTTCCCCGTTCAATGAAAGCTTACCACCGAACGGTTCACGATTCTAAGATACAAGTACGCTCCAGAAGAAGATTCTTGATGTATTAATGAATATTTTTTCATTTGCAACATAAACGTATCCACTACCAACTGGGGTTTATACGTTTCTAAAAATGCTCTTGGAATATGGTTTGCCTCTAAACAACACATCATCAATAGCAGATCTCCGAATTCTGGG
>JAURVW010000620.1 GCA_030655275.1 Solirubrobacteraceae bacterium | reverse complement strand
TCCCGTCGTTCCCATAGCGCTGAGCGTAGATGTCGTATCGATCTCCGTCCTGCTGATACGACATCCAGGTCACGACATAGCCGCCATCGGACAGCGATGCGATCGAAGACTGAATCTGATCGCTCACTGTTACGGTGTTGACGAGGACGTCGTTGCCTGAAGCCACCCCATCAGCCGCATAACGTCGAGCATAGACATCGTAGCTTGGACCGTTTGACTGATACGATGTCCACGTCACGACATAGCCGCCATCGGACAAAGATTCGATATCAGGATAATATGAATAGGATGTTGTCGTTGTGTTTACGCGAAATTCGTTGTCGAACGCTGTGCCATCAGCCGCATAGCGTTGAGCAAAAATGCCATAGCCGAGGCCATCTTGCCCGTAGGCCCTCCAGGTTACGATATAGCCGCCGTCGGAGAGCGATGCGATGGCAGGACTTTGTGCCTGATAACTTGTGGCCGCGGTGTTTACGTTGATTTCGCCGCCCACAGCTGTCCCGTCGTTCCCATAGCGCTGAGCGTAAATGCCGTAGCCTGACGCGTTCTGCTGATACGAAAACCAGGTCACGACGTAACTGCCATCCGAGAATGATGCGATGGATGGCTGATACTGATCGCTTGCCGTTGTGGTGTTAACGCGAATTTCTGGGCCAACTGAATTAGATCGGATCACGGCAGCACCTCACAATAGAGGAACTCAACGTGACTAGCTTGAGACACATTGGCTTCAAAAACGAAGCGGTCCATCAAGCTAAACTAATCGACGCCAAAAGTTCCACAATAGATTAAATATTTTTTAAGGAATTACAGGATCTCGATTCAGAGTCTAGAATTTTCTGAAAATCGATCCGAAGTGGTTAAATTGTTCAGGTTGCTGCACCAAAATGTTTTGACCGTCAGCGGCGATTGATGGGTATCGCCCAAGACGGAAGCGATTGGCTCAGCGAAGATGCGCCGACATTTCACGCATCATGTGCTGCATAAACTTAAGCCGAAGCTGACGCACCTGAAACTGCTCGACGCAACCCTGGCAAGCGCAAGCCGAACGTTGCCGAGCATCGGGAACAGAAATCTCGCCCCACTTGCTGAAATATTCTACCGTGGCAGCTTGCGTAAAAACTGGGATTTCTTCAAAACCCATTTTCGGAGCCCTTAATCATGAATAACTA
>JAURVW010000619.1 GCA_030655275.1 Solirubrobacteraceae bacterium | reverse complement strand
GCCCGTGATGCGGCCGAGGATGCGATCCGTCACGGCCACCGGAGCGAGGTGCATGAAGCCCGCCTGCACCTTGGGGCTCGCGCCGACCACGTACCGCGCCCGGGGCCGCTTGGCCGTGACGGCCTGCTCGATGCTCGCCGCGACCTGCCGAGCGGGCCCGGCGAGCTTGCGCGAGAACGGGATCGTGCGCCGAAAGCCGTCGAGGTGACCCTGGTAGAGCGCTCGCTGCGGCTCGGGGATGGCCGCGACGGTGTCGTCGAAGGCCTCCGTCGCGCCGCGCCAGATGTCGGTGTCGGTCTGGGCGGGCTCGATCAGGACCACGCGGATCCCCCACGGTCGGAGCTCCAGGCGCAGGGCGTCGGCAAGCGCTTCGAGCGCGAACTTCGATCCGTTGTACGCGCCCGTCATCGGCGTCGAGATCCGACCGCTGAGCGACGAGACGAACACGATCCGGCCCGTGGCCGCCCGGATCTTCGGCAGGACGGCGTTGGTGACCGCGATCTGCCCGAAGACGTTGATCTCGAACTGGCGGCGCAGCTCGTCGGTGGTCAGCGTCTCGACGGGTCCGTTCACCACGACGCCCGCGTTGTTGACCAAGGCGTCGAGCCGGTCGGGAAGCGCGTCCGCGAGCGCCGCGACGTGCTCCGCATCGGTGATGTCGAGCAGCACGGCGCGGAGGTCTCCGGCGGCTTCGGCCGCGAGCGCCTCCCCCACGCCGGCGTCGCGCACGCCGGCGAAGACCGTCCAGCCGGAGGCGGCGAGCTGCAGCGCCACCGTCCGTCCGATCCCTCGAGAAGCACCAGTGACCAAGACGGAAGGCATGGTACGAGACCGTACCGACTCCGGGAGACGCTGCGCGCCCGAGGTGGCGGGTCGGTCGGCCTCGGCACGTGCCGAGGCCGACCTCGCCGCGGGGCCTAGAGCCCCATCGAGCGGCCGATGAGCTCGCGCATGATCTCGTTGGTGCCCGCGTAGATGCGGTTGAGGCGGGCGTCGACCCAGAACTCGCTGATCGGGTATTCCGTCGTGTAGCCGTAGCCGCCGTGCAGCTGGACGCCGATGTCGGCGGCCTCGCAGAAGAGCTCGGTCGTGGCGTACTTCGCCATCGCCGCTTCCTGGACCGTCGCGGTGCCGTCGACGTGCCGGGCGATCGTGCGGTCGACGAAGAGGCGCGTCATCTCGATCTTCGTCTGCAGGTCCGCGAGGACGAAGCGGCTGTTCTGGAAGGAACCGATCGGGCGACCGAACGCCTTGCGCTCCTTCACGTAGTCGAGCGTGAGGGCGAGGCAGGCCTCCGCCCCGGCCATGCTGGCGACGGCCAGGCCGAGCCGCTCGGGCACCAGGTGGGCCATGAGCTGCGCGAACCCGGTGCCCTCCTCGCCGAGGATGTTCTCGGCCGGGATGCGGCAGTCGTTGAAGAAGAGCTCGGCGGTGTCGTTGGCGTGCTGGCCGATCTTCTCGATCTGGTTGCCGCGCTCGAAGCCCTCGAAGCCGCGATCGATGACGCA
>JAURVW010000613.1 GCA_030655275.1 Solirubrobacteraceae bacterium | reverse complement strand
CCGCGCCGCGACCGAGCGCCGGACGGCCGGGCGTGCGGCGGTCGAGGCGGAGACCGACCGGGGGGATCTGCAGTCCCAGGGATCGCCCGCGGTGCCGGAGCCGCTCGGCGTGGTCGACGACGACCGGCTGCGACTGATCTTCACCTGCTGTCATCCCGCGCTGCCGATGGAGGCGCGGGTGGCGCTGACCCTGCGCACGGTCGCGGGGCTCGAGGTCGACGAGGTCGCCCGGGCGTTCCTGGTGTCGGAGCCGGCGATGCAGAAGCGACTGGTGCGCGCCCGCGCCCGGATCCGCGACGCCGGGATCCCCTATCGCGTGCCCGCGCCCGCGCAGCTCCCGGAACGCACTCAGGCCGTGCTCGCCGTGCTGTATCTGCTCTTCACCGAGGGTTACTCGGGCGGACTCGAACTCGTGCGGGTGTCGTTGGCGGACGAGGCGATCCGGCTGCTGCGGCTGCTCTCGAGCCTGATGGCGGACTCGCCTCAGCTCCCCGAGGTCCTCGGGTTGCTGTCGCTCATGCTCTTCCAGCACTCGCGCGCGACCACGCGCCTCGATGCGGCGGGCGACCTGATCCTGCTGGAGGACCAGGATCGATCGCGGTGGGATGCCGCGATGATCGGCGACGGAGTGGCAGCCCTCGCGGCATCCGAATCCGCTCGCCGTCGCTTCGACGGGGTCGCGGGCCCGTACCGGCTGCAGGCGGAGATCGCGCGACACCATGCGACCGCACCCTCGGCGGAATCGACCGACTTCGCGCGGGTGGCAGAGCTGTACGGGCGTCTCGCCCGCGTGGCACCGTCGCCGGTCGTGGAGGTGAACCGGGCGGTCGCCGTCGGTCTCGCCGAGAGTCCTCTCGTCGGCCTCGCGCTCCTCGACGCGCTGCAGGATGCTCGGCTGGAGAACTACCATCTGCTCCCCGCTGCGCAGGCGGACATGCTGCGCCGCGCCGGGCGCGACGTCGAAGCATTACCGCACTACCGACGAGCGCGGGAGCTGGCTCCGTCGGACGCGGAGCGTCGGTTCCTGGATCGCCGGATCGCCGAGGTCGGCGGCGGGGATCGCAGTTCGTAGCGATCGGACCCCGCAACTTCGAAAACCGCCGTCGGCAGGGCTCGCCGATTCGGAATACCTCGAAGTCAGAGGTTTTGTGCATCGGGTGCAGACAGCGCCCGTTCTTTGGGATACCATTGAGTGACTCTCCGCATTAGCGGCACATGCCATCCCCAGTGGCGTCGAATTTACAGCGTCCCCAGCGCTTCGACATCGCCGTTCGAGAGTCGAGGGCCCTCTCGAGTACCCCAGTCCCCAATGTGGGACTCGAGAGGGCCCCAATCATGTCCCCGCCGGTTTCGCTCGCAGCGGGATGCCGCGCTCTGCGCCGCGCCCGTGAATAAGCTGGAGACATGGCAGCGAAGAAGGCGAAGGCCTCGAAGAACAAGCCCGCACCCGAGGACTTCCGATCGGAAGCGCTCGCGCTCGCGCTCGAGAAGCAGGACGTCGCCGCCGTCGCCCTGGCGCTGCGCAACGGCACCACCGTCGTGCCGCTGATCTCGCCCGGCGCCCGCGACAACCCGCTCGACACGGGC
>JAURVW010000606.1 GCA_030655275.1 Solirubrobacteraceae bacterium | reverse complement strand
AGCTCGGCGAAGGCCTGGCGGAAGCGCTCCTTGCCGGCGGTGACGCCGGCCTGGTGCTCCGGGTCGAGGCGCTGGTCGGAGCACGGAAGGGTGTCGATGCGCTCGATCGAGGTCTCCTCCTCGCCGACGACGAGCGTGTTGAGGCTCGTGACGTCGGAGCGGGAGATCTCCTGGGCGCGCTGACGCAGCTCCTTCTTGTCGCAGTGCAGCGCCTCGCAGAGCTCGTCCTCGGTGGGGTGGCGACCGTGCAGGGCGGTGAACTCCTCACCGGCCTTCTCGATGTCGCGCTCCCAGCGGCGCACGGAGCGCGGGGCCCAGTCGTTACGGCGGAGCTCGTCGAGGACGGCGCCGTGGATGCGGGTCCAGGCGTACTGCTCGAGGGTGGCGCCCTTCGTGGGGTCGAAGCGGTCGATCGAGCGCATGAGGGCTTCGAGACCGACCGAGATGAAGTCGTCGACGTCGCAGCGGGCCGGCATCTCGCGGACCTTGCGGTAGACGATGTACTTCACCAGCGGGGCGAAGGTGAGGACGAGCCGGTCGCGCGTGGCGGGATTGCCGGTGCGCTTGTACTCGTTCCAAAGGCGGAGAGTGGCATCGCTGTCGCGACGAACTGCAGATGAAGCCATGGGTAACTCGACTGACTGGGACTTGGACTGGGATCTGGGACCCGGGGACGACCGGAGGTACTGGTCCTTTCGGCGGCTCTTCACGTGCGCGAGAGCACATACGGAAAAAATACGACAAACGTCCAGATCCGCCGGACGCTTCCTGAGCAGGCTTCGGCTCACGGCTCCCGGATCCTGCGGCGAGTCGACGGACGTCCGGGTTGTAACGCTGTACGTGGACGTCCGTCGGGGGAGCGGACCGCCGAACGTCGAGCCCCTTCAAGTTGGGTGTTCAGCGCACCGAACTTTGGAGCAGACCGACCGGCAGGACGCTGGAAGGGATGACCGGGTCACGGACGACCCGGGGGACACATGACCGGATTCACTTCACCCACAAAGGAAACCCAGCACGTGAGCAACTTGCGCGTACTGGACGGCGGTCTCACCACCGAGCGTCAGCTGCAGGACGACACAGCGGACGCCCAGGCACGGGACCGGCTCGCCGAGGAGATCGCAGAG
>JAURVW010000593.1 GCA_030655275.1 Solirubrobacteraceae bacterium | reverse complement strand
ACCAGCTCGGCCTCGGTCAGGCCCTCACCGACAACATCGAGACGCTCAACGTGGTCTCCGGCGTGCTCGTGTGCCTCTTCGGCGTCGGCGTGATCGCCATGGCGTTCTCGACCAGGTTCGCGCGCAGCGCGCAGGTCGGCTGGCTCATGGACCGCGCAGGCGTGAGCCCGATCATCGCGGGCGCGGCCTTCGCCGTCGCGTGGTCGCCGTGCCTCGGGCCGACGCTGGGCGCGATCCTCAACGTCGCCGCCTCCGCCGACACCGTCGGCACCGGCGGCCTCCTGCTCGCCGGCTACGGCCTCGGGCTCGCGATTCCGTTCCTGCTGTGCGCGCTGCTGCTGCAGCGCGCGATGGGCCCGATGCGCTGGTTCACGCGCCACCACCGACCCATCTCGGTCGTGAGCGGCACGATCCTCATCGCCTTCGGGATCCTGCTCGCGACCGACGAGCTCCCGAAGATCGTCGCCGACCTCACGCGGATCCTCGACGAGCTCGGGCTCGGCTTCTTCTCGAACCTGTAGGCCGCCTACGCGGCTTCGGCCTCGGGTCCGTCCTCGTCGCGACGTTCCATCCGCTCCGGGGCGGTCACGCCGAGCAGTCCGAGCGTCGTGGCGAGCGCGTCGCGGGTCGCGGCGGTGAGCGCGGCGCGCCACGCCTCCACCCCGTCGCCCTCGGCGCCGGCGATCTGGCAGTCGCGGTAGAAGGCCGTGAACACCTGCGCCAGCTCGAGCGCGTAGGTGGCGATGCGATGCGGCGCGCGCCGGGCGGCCGACTGCGCGACGACCTCGGGCAGCTCGCCGAGCTTGAGGGTGAGCGCGCGCTCGGCATCCTCGACGGTGACGGCCAGGCCGGTGACCGCGCCTGCATCGCCGCCGGAGAGGGCCGTCGCGACGGAGAGCGCCTGCGCCGACACCTTCTCGAGCACCGAGCAGGCACGCGCGTGGGCGTACTGCACGTAGTAGACGGGGTTCTCGCTCGACGCCTTGCGGGCCAGCTCGAGGTCGAGCTCCACGGCGGTGTCGTGGGAGCGCTGCAGCAGGAACCAGCGGGACGCGTCGACGCCGATCTCGTCGACGAGGTCCTCGACGGTGACGAACTGGCCGGAGCGCTTGCTCATCTTGACCTCGACGCCGCCCTCGACGAGCTTGACGAGCTGCATGATGAGCAGCTCGAGCCGGTCGGGATCGCCACCGAACGCCTCGAAGGCCGCGCGCATGCGTCCGATGTAGCCGTGGTGGTCGGCCCCGAGGACGAGCATCTGGCGGTCGTAGCCGCGGTCGAGCTTGTCGCGCATGTACGCGAGGTCGGACGCGTAGTACGTCGGGGCACCGTCGGAGCGCACGACGACGCGGTCCTTGTCGTCGCCGCGCTTCTCGGTGCGCAGCCACCAGGCCTCGTCCTCGAGCTCGAGCTCGCCGTTGCTGCGGAGGATCTCGAGGGCCGAGTCGAGCGCACTGGGCTCGCCCGCGTGGAGCGAGCGCTCGGAGAAGAACCGGTCGAAGCGCACGCCGAAACCGGCGAGGGTGCCCTGCGTGCGGGCGAGCATCGCCTCCACGCCGAGATCCGAGAGTGCCTCGACGGACTGGTCCGCCGCGCCGGGGATGCCGTCGGCGATCTCCTGCACGTAAGCGCCCTGGTACCCGCCCTCGGGCACCTCGGCTCCCGTGGCGCGGGCGAGGATCGACGCACCCAGGTTCTTCACCTGGCTGCCGAAGTCGTTGACGTAGAACTCCCGGTCGACCACGTGGCCGTGGAACTCCAGGATGCGCGAGAGCGCATCGCCGTAGGCCGCGTTGCGGGCGTGCCCCACGTGCATCGGCCCGGTCGGGTTGGCGGAGACGAACTCGACGTTGATGCGTTCGGTCTGTCGGGCGCCACCGCCGCCCCAGGAGCGGCCCGCGGCGCCGACGATCCCGAGGGCCTCGCGCAGGAACGTGCCCGAGAGCGTGAGGTTGATGAAGCCGGGGCCCGCGATCTCCGCGCCCGAGAGACGGTCGCCGAGCTCCTCGGTGATGCCGTCGACGATCGCCTGCGCCACCTCGCGCGGCGCCTTGCCGGCGCGCTTGGCGAGCATCATCGCGGCGTTGGTCGCCAGGTCGCCGTGGCCGGCCTGCTTCGGTGCGCTGAGCACCACGTCGCCGGGGCCGAACGGCACCCCCGTCGCGGCCTTCGCGTGCGTCGCGATCGCGGTGCGCAGGGTGGCGTCCCACCCCTGGGCTTCGGTCGTCGGCAGCTCGGTCGGCATCAGGCGGGGTCAGTTCCCATGGTTGTCGTCGTGGTGGTACGGGGATCCGGCGAGGATCGAGAGCCCACGGTATAGCTGTTCGAGCAGGACCACCCGTGCGAGCTGGTGCGGCATCGTGGCCGGACCGAACGCGATCGTCTCGTTCGCGCGGGCGAGCTTGAGCCCGAAGGCCCCGCCGACGACGAACACGAGCGGCCGGCCGTCGAGGCGTCGTTCGTCGAGGAACCGGCTGAACGCCATGGAGTCGCGGCTCTTGCCGCGTTCGTCGAGCATCACGACGTAGGCGCCATCCGGAATGCGCTTCTCCACGGCGTCGTCGGTCTTGACCTCGATCATCTCGACCTTGGCGTGCGCGCGCAGTCGCCCGAGGTAGTGGTCGGCATCGTCCGCAAACGGTGGCCGGAGCCGCCCGACGGCGATGACGAGGTAACGCACGGGCCCGATGCTAGTTTGCGGCGATGGCCGACGACGCCCAGCACCCTGTGTTCGCGCCCGTCGGCGTCCCCTCTCGCCGCGCGGACCGCTTGCCCGACCCCACGGTCGCTCCGTGAGGATCGGGATCCTCTCCGACGTCCACGGCAACCTCGAGGCGCTTCAGTCGACGCTGCGGGCCATCGAGGCCGCGGGGGTCGACGAGCTCTGGTCGCTCGGCGACGTCGTCGGGTACGGCGCCCGTCCGGCCGCCTGCCTCGCCCTGCTGCGCGAGCACTGCTCCGTGCTCCTGGCCGGCAACCACGACCTCGTCGCGGCCGGCGCCTCCTCCGCCGAGGGCTTCTCCCGCTCCGCCCGCATCGCGATCTCGTGGACGGGCCAGCAGCTCTCGGAGTCCGAGCGCGAGGAGATCCGCTCGTGGCCCAGCGCCATGCAGCAGCACGGGATCGGCCTCGCCCACGGCAGCATGCGCGACCCCGCCTGGGAGTACGTCGTGGAACCGGAGGTGGCCCGCGCCTGCCTGGAGGAGCAGATCCAGCAGATCGTCGTGGTCGGCCACAGCCACCTCGCGCTCTCCTGGCGTGCCGACCCGGAGGTGATCGGCGGCGCCGCCGGCGTCCTGCGCACCGATGGCGACGAACTCGAATTCGGCGAACGCAACTGGATCCTCAATCCCGGCAGCGTCGGGCAGCCCCGCGACCGCGACCCCCGCGCCGGCTGGATCGAGCTCGACCTCGACCTCCGCACCGCCCGCTGGCACCGCGTCGCCTACGACATCGCCACCGCGCAGGCCGCGATCCGCACCGCCGGACTGCCCGATCCCCTCGCCGACCGGCTCGGAGCCGGCCTGTGAGCGGCGTCGTGCATGCTCCCGAATCGCCTGCGACGACGGCCGTTTCGGTGCCGACCGGAGCAACCCCACAGCGGGGCTGGCGCGTCAACCGGTGCTCCCTGCCCTCCGGACACGCGAACATGGCCCGTCCATGAAGGCGATGCGCTGGATCCTCTTCAGCCTGCTCGCGTTCGGTCTCGGGACCGGCGTCGCGCTGGCTGTCCACCCTCCGACCGTCGGCATCCCGTCGGCGACCGCCTCCCGGCTCGGCGACGACCTCTCCGCGATCCAGCGGTACGCCGCCGAGGGGAACTGCACCCGCGTGCGCAGCCGGCTCAACGGCGCGGCGTCGAAGATCGACAAGCTGCCGGAGCGCACGTCGATGGCGACGACCGACAAGCTCACGGCGGCGCTTGAGTCCGTGCGGTCCGAGGCGCTGTCGACCTGTCAGCGCGTGAACTCCGAGCGCCTTGCGCGTGAGCAGCGCGAGGCCGAGGCCCAGGCCACGCCGACGCCCCTCCCCGAGGCGACCGTCACCCCCGAGCCCGAGGTGCCGATCACGCCGGACGAAGGCACGACCCCGGACTCCGGCACCGGCGACGAGACCACGCCCCAGGACCCGTCCGGCGGGGCCGGCTTCGGCGACGACCAGGGCGGCGACACCACCGGCGGCGTGCCCATCCCGGGTGCGGATGCCGTGCGCCAGCGCCTCGACAAGGAGACCCAGCGTCTCGACAAGGAACGCCGCAAGTGGGAAGACCGCGCGGCCAAGATCAAGAGAGCGCTGGAACGCTGATGGCCGGGGACGTACTCATCGGCCGCTACGAGCTGGGCGACCGCATCGGCTCCGGCGGCATGTCGACGGTCGTTCGCGCGTTCGACGCACGCCTGGAGCGGTACGTGGCGGTGAAGGTGCTCGCCGAGCACCTTGCCGACGACACCCAGTTCGTGCAGCGCTTCCAGCGCGAGGCGAAGTCCGCCGCGCGGCTCGTGCACCCCAACATCGTGCAGGTCTTCGACTACGGGTTCGACCCCGACAAGGGCCGGTACTACATCGTCATGGAGTACGTGCAGGGCCGCTCCGGCGCCCAGCTGCTCACCGAGCACGGCCGCCTGTCGGTCGACGGCACCCTCCACCTCGCCGACGGCGCCTGCCGCGGCCTCGCCCACGCGCACCGTCACGGCGTGATCCACCGCGACGTGAAGCCGGGCAACCTGATGCTCGCCGACGACGGCCAGGTCAAGCTCGCCGACTTCGGGATCGCGTGGGCCGGCGATGCCCTGCAGGTCACCCAGCACGGCGCGGTCCTCGGCACCGTCTCCTACCTCGCGCCCGAGCAGGCCTCCGGCGACAAGGCCTCCCCACAGGCCGACATCTACGGCCTCGGCGTCGTGACCTTCCAGCTCATGACCGGCCGGCTGCCGTTCACGGGCGTGTCGCTGTCGGATCTCGTGCTCGCGCAGCGCGACAGCCGCCCGCCGCGTCTGGACCGGCTCGTGAGCGGCGTGCCGCCGCACGTCGCCGACGCGGTCGAGCGCGCCCTCTCCTACGACCCGGCCGAGCGCCCCGGCTCGGCGACGGAGCTCCGTGAGCTGCTCGCCGGGATGGACGCCACGGCGGCGACGCGGCTCGGCGCGGTCGAGGACGCCACGCAGGTGACGCGCCTGGGCGACGGTGAGCCGACGGGCGTCACCCGCGTCTCGCGCCGCGCAGCCCTCACGGGCGGGATGGCAGCGCCGACCTCGGCCGGCCAGCCGACGGGCGTGCAGCGCCTGCAGCCGCGCGCGGCCCCGGAACCGGCGTGGCCCGACGACGGGTACGACGACGGCCATGACGACGGCTACGGGGATGGGCGCGGTGCCCCGGCCCGGTCCTCCCGCGGCCGCCAGAAGGCTGTAAGTCAGCCCCGACAGAAGGGCAGCGCAGGCTCGCGCATCGCCAAGGTGCTGGTGGTCGGCGCGGTGATGGCCTCGCTCGGCGGAGCCTTCGGCGTCTACCTCAGCGATCAGCTGTCGAGCTTCGACGTGACGGGTGGAGGCGGCAGCCTGTCGTCCGTCGTCGACGACCTGCGCTCGGCCCTCGGCCAGTAGTCCCGACCGCGCGGTACGAGCCCGTACCGTTCCGGCCTCGGATGCTCTAGGCTCGCCCGATGGCTCCGCGTTATGACTTGAACGGCCGCGTCGTCCTCGTGACTGGTGCCGCGCGCGGCATCGGCGCGCAGATCGCGCGCGAATCGGCGAAGCGTGGTGCGAAGGTCGCGCTCGTCGGCCTCGAGCGCGAGCGCCTCACCGCGCTCGCCGAGGAGCTCGGCGGCTTCGCCGCCTACGCCGACGTGACCGACCGCGACGGCCTCACGAAGGCCGTCGACGAGGTGGCCGAGCACTTCGGCAGCATCGACGTGGTCGTCGCGAACGCCGGCGTCTCCCCCGTTGGCACGCTGCGTGGCCTGCGCGACAGCGACTGGGATCGCACCATCGCCGTCAACCTCACCGGCGTGTGGAACACCGTCCGCGCCGCGGTCCCCTACGTGGTCGAGCGCAAGGGCTACATCCTCAACGTCTCGTCGCAGTCGGCGATCGTCCCGCTGCCCGGGATGATCCCGTACACCGCCGCGAAAGCGGGTGTGGACCATCTCTCCCGCGCGCTGCGGATGGAGCTGTACGCCACCGGCGTGCGGGTCGGCACCGTCTACTACAGCTGGGTCGACACCGACCTCGTCCGCGACACCGTCGATTCCGAGGCCGGCGGCGGCCTCGACGGACTCCCGGAGTTCTTCAAGAAGCGCCTCTCGGTCGAGGACGCCGTCGACATCACGATGGTCGGCATCGAGCGCCGCGCGGCGCAGATCTTCGCGCCGAAGTGGGTGCGCTTCCAGTACCTCTTCAAGGGCTTCCAGGCCCTCGCCGAGCTCGCGATCGCCCGCGACAAGCGCGTGACGAAGACCGTCGAGCGCGGCGACACGATCGCGCAGGCCGTCAACGACCCGTCCGACGCGAAGACCTCGCCGGAGAAGACCGCCTAGGGCAGCGGCGCCTGGCCGCGCGGCGGCGGCCGCTGCGTCGACAGCATCGCGCGCTCCAGGTACGGCCCCATCGAGGACGAGAACGTGCGGGTGAGATGCCCGCCGTCCTTGCTCACGAGCGC
>JAURVW010000579.1 GCA_030655275.1 Solirubrobacteraceae bacterium | reverse complement strand
GCCCGGCCTGGCGGCCTAAACCACTCGCGCCCGACCAGAATCTGCGGCGCGATCTCTCGCTCTGTTGGGTCGTCTTCGGGTACGGCGCTCGCTCCGGCGGGCGCCGCTCCGAAAGTGGACAGTTTGGCCCGGCGAATTCAGGGTCGGCCGTTGTCAATCGCGTGTCGGGCGAGCTAAAATGCTCGGCTGCGTGGGGATGCGGCTCGGATCATTCGTCGGTGAGGGTGGGCTACGGATCGCCTACCGCTCGTGGGCGCCGCGGTCGCCGCGTGCACCCAGGGCGACCGTGGTGGTGGTGCACACCGCGCTCGATCATTCCGCGCGCTACGACGAGTTCGCCCGCCTCCTCGTGCGGCGTGGGATGACCGTCTGGGCGCACGACCAGCGCGGCCACGGCCACAGCGACGGCGCTGCCGGCGTGATCGACAAGCTCGAGCACGCGACGGCGGATCTCGGGCAGGTCGTCGACCTCGCGACCCGCGACCACGGCGCGCCCTGCTTCGTCGTCGCCCACAGCATGGGTGCGGTCGTCGCGCTCTCCTACGCCCTCGACCACCAGGAGCGGCTCGCCGGTCTCGTGACCACGGCGGCGACGCTCGACAGCTCGCCCGCCCCGCTGCCGCTCCGGCTGCTCGGCGACGTGTTCCACCTCGATCGCATCGCCGCGCAGCTCACGCCGCGCTTTCCGCTGCTCGCCTTCCCATCGCACGAGATCACGACCGACCCGGGCGAGGCCGAGGCGCACGCCACCGATCCGCTCATCCACCACGGCCGGATGCCGATGCGCACCGCCAGCGAGCTGGCTCACGCGATCCGCGGCGCCCTCACCAAACGGCTCGGCGAACTTCACCTGCCGGTCCTGGCGTTCCACGGCGCCGAGGACCCGATCGTCGGCCCGAGCGCGAGTCGCAGACTCCACGACGCGGTGAGCTCGCAGGACCGCACGCTCTCGGTGCTCGACGGGCTTCGCCACGACCTCTTCCACGAACGCCAGCCGCAGCGTCGGCAGCTGTTCGAGCAGATCGCGGACTGGATCGAAGCGCGCGCCTGAGCGGCGTGGGCTCCAGGGGCGTCGATGGTCGGCGGGGACGCGGCCCACGCCTCGGCGCGGGTCGTCAGCAGCGGGGCGGCTTCGCCGTGACCTTCTTCAGGTCGATGTCGCCGACGAACGGAACGGCTCCGACCTGGCAGGCGATGCGGACCGCCCGGACGGCGGCCATCGAGGTCGGCGAGGCGAAGTAGTCGGTGCTGGTGGTGAGCAGACCGGCCGCGCGAACGAGCTTCAGGGTGGTGCGGGCCGAGCGGCGCCCGGCGGTATCGGTGGCCACGTACCTACCGGCGTCGAAGTCGTAGGTGCCGGTCGGGTCCTCGCGGTTCCACGCATCGAGATGGGGGAGGAACCGCTTCACGGTGGCGTCGCCGTTCTGCGCCATCAGCGCGCCACCGGCTGCGTGGACGCGGTCGGAGAGGCGTTTCACGAGGTCGAGCATCCCGTCGGCCTGGGCGGGGTGCGTCTCGACCATGTCGACGTTGTCGAGGAACAGGCCGTCGAAGCCCTTCTCCAGGAGCTGCGGTGCGATGCGGTCGGCGACGGCGTCGCGCAGCTCGGAGGACGATACGTCGGCATAGCGCTCGCCGTCCCAGTCGCCGAGCTCCTCGAGGCGGTGGTCCTCGAGCTGGGCGAACCACGGCCGCCACGACTCCACGGTCCCCACGCTCAGGTAGCCGAGCACGATCGCGCCCTTCGCCCGCAGTCGCGTGACCGTGGCGGCGGTGGTGTCGGCGCCGTCGACGACCACGAGGTCGCGGGTCGCGAGTCGTTTCACGTTCGTGGCGTTCAGCGTGGCGCCGAGCGCGAAGGCGAAGGTCTCGGCCTGGCGGATCTCGGTCGGGGTCGACGCCGCGGTCTGCTGCGTTGCGGCGAGGGCGGGCGTCGTGCAGAGCGCAGCGCAGAGCATGCCTGCGAGAACGACTCGGCCGGGGGACATGGGCCGACGGTAGCGGCTGGGTTCGTCGCGGTACGGGGGACCGGGCAGATGGTCGAGCGTCGGGCGCGCCCCGACCTGACCGCGGCGATGCGCCGCACTGCAGCGAGAGTCATGGCGAGCATGAGCAACGAATCCGAGATCCGTGAACTCGTCGAACGCTGGGCGCTGGCCGTCGAGTCGGGCGACCTCGATGGCGTGATCGCCGGCCACACCGACGACGTCGTGATGTTCGACGTGCCGGCGCCCCACGCGGGCGTGCGCGGCATCGGCGCCTACCGCGACACCTGGCCGCCGTTCTTCCGATTCATCGACAGCGGGGCGGTGTTCAAGCTCGACTCGGTCGCGATCACGGCGGGGGACGACGTCGCTTTCGCCGAAGCGCTGCTGGTCTGCGGAACCGAGGAGGAGCAGGCCGAGGACCCCGATCGCCGTCTGCGCCTCACCTTCGGGTTCGTGCGAGAGGACGACCGCTGGTTGATCGCACACGAGCATCATTCCTTCGCGGTCGACCCGCCCGCCTAGGCTCCCGGGCATGCGTGAGGAAATTTCGGTCGACGCCATCCAGCCCGGGATGGCCTACGCGCTGCTCACCTCGACGATCGTTCCGCGGCCGATCGCGTGGGTCTCGAGCCGCTCGGCCGACGGCATCGACAACCTCGCTCCCCACTCGTTCTTCACCGTCGCCTCGGCCTCACCGCCGCTCGTGCAGTTCACCTCGGTCGGCGACAAGGACACGCTCGCCAACGTGCTCGCCACGAAGGAGTTCGTCATCCACCTCACGCCCGCCGGCCTGCTCGAGGCGGTCAACGACTCCGGCACCGCGTACCCGCCGGAGATCGACGAGTTCGACGCGGCCGGGCTGGGCCGCGAACCGAGCGTGGCCGTCGGCCCGATGCGCGTGGCAGGGTCGCCGGTCGCGATCGAGTGCAAGCTCCACTCGACGATCGACTACGGCAAGTCGACGGTGGTGGTCGGCGAGGTGCTCCACTTCGCCATCGACAAGGCGGTCATGGCCGACGACGGTCTCCCGGATGTCCAAGCCCTTGCGCCGCTCGCGAGGCTCGGTCGCAACGAGTGGTCGAAGCTCGGTGAGGTCGTGAAGATCGACCGCAAGCACTACGACGGCTGAGCAGCGGCAACGAACCGGGGGCCGAACGTCGGGATTCGCCCCCTCCCAGGGGTGGATTCCGACGCTCGGCCCCCAGGGCGGCGTTGCGGCCCGCCCGTGGGGGCGGAGGCGCGGCCTTGCGGCGGTGCCCGGGGCTACGCGGCGACCGGCGCCCAGAGCGCGTCGATCTCGGCCTCGGCGTCGGCGAGGCTCTGCTCCGCGAGGTCGACGAGTTCGGCCATCGCCGGGTTGGACTTCGCGAGCGTGAGCTCCGCCGTGATGAAGCGCGGCTCCAGGCCGAGGTTGGCGAAGGCGTGGGGCAGCCAGGCCTCCGCATGGTCCCAGCCGTGGCGCGGCGTGCCTTCCTTGTAGCCGCCGCCGCGCGACTCGAGCACGAAGAAGTCGCGACCGCCGAGGAGGCCGGTCATCGTGGCGTAGTCGATCGACAGGCCGGGGACGATGAGGTGGTCGACCCACGCCTTCACGGTGCTCGGCGGGCCGAAGTTGTAGAGCGGAAGGCCCAGCAGGATGGTGTCGGCCGCGAGGATCTCGTGGATCAGCTGCTTGCTGAGGGCGTAGGTCGCCGCCTGGGCGGGCGTCTGCTGATCCTCGGGCGTGCGGGCGGCCAGGCCGGTCGCCTCGACGAAGTGCGGCAGCGGATCGACACCGAAGTCGCGGTAGGTGACCGTTCCGCCGGGGTTGGCCGCCTGCCAGCGCTCGGCGGCGCGGGCGGTGAGCTTGCGGCTGGTGGAGCCTTCGCCCTGGAAGCTCGAATCGATGTGGAGGAGGTGCGCCATGAGTTCGTTCCTTGCAAATGGTTTGTGCAACGCAAAGCAGTTGTAGCACACCAATCGTTGATTGTCGTAGAATGCTGGACATCGCCTCGTCATCCCTCATCCCGAAGACGCCCGCCGCGTCGCCCGAAACCCCAGGTGGCAGCGGGTCTTCCGCCCTGCTCAACCACATGGCCAGGATCATGCGGTTGCAGGCGGAGTCGGCGCTCGCGCCGTTGGGGCTGCGGCCCCGGCACCTCGTCGCGCTGTCGATCCTGCGCGACCACGACGGCGGCACCCAGCAGACGCTCGCCGCCCTCCTGAGCATCGATCGCACGAATCTCGTCGGCCTCCTGAACGATCTGGAGACCGAGGGCTGGATCGAGCGGCGCCGAGACACCGAGGACCGCCGTCGCCACCTCGTCGTGCTCACCGAAACCGGTTCCGAAAAGCTCGCCGATGCCGAGGCGGCGCTCGTCAATGCGGAGGACCATGTGCTCCGGGGGCTCGACGAGGCTCAGCGCCAGCAGCTCCAGTCACTCCTCCAGCTCGCTGCGGCCGGCCACGCGGCCGGCCACGCGGGCGGCTGCACGGAGCAGGAGCCGATCGGCCACGGCTCGGCGTGTCTGGCGGCGCAGGCCGACGAAGAGCTCGGCGCCTGCTGAGGCGACAGCGCGCTGCCGGCGCGTTGGGCTCGGCGAACCGCTGAACCGCTGGTGAGTGGCGGGGGGACCGCGCCGCCCCGAACGTTTCCTTGTCGGCCGTTCGACTTCCTGAACGTCGTTCTGAAACGAGGGCCTGCGCAGGCGTACGGTCCCTGTCGGCCCGCCCGAGTTCTTCCGGTGAGGCCACGCGAACTTGGGCTTCCTCTGGGAGTTCTGCGACGTACCGGGCGGCTTTCACAGGGGGAGGCCGCCCGGCGTCGTTGTGGGGCGTCCGCTCACCCCGGGCCGGCCCCGAACGGGCGCGGCGTGACCCCGTTGCGTGAGGTAGAACGACGTTCAGAAACGCTGAACCCCGTTCACTAACCTCCGGATCTCCACCACCCCGCAACCGCACGCCACCGCTCTCGTGGGCGCCCTCCCAGGAGTCCGTCACATGTTCCGCTCGACCCATCCCGCCACCAAGCTCACCGCCGTGCGGTTGGCGCTCTCCACCGTGGCGCTCTTCGTCGCCGTGCCGGCCGGAGCCACGACCGGGCAGCAGCCGGCCCACTAGGGGCGGGCTCGCCCCCTGCGGCGGTCAGCCGCCGCTCAGGAGCTTGCGCACCTTCTTGGCGCTCGCCCCTCCGCGCGCGGCGACGCCCGGCGCGAGCTGCACGAGGCGCAGCTCCTGGATGAGCCAGAAGGCATCGACGAGACTCTGCGGCCACGGGGCGTTGCCGAGGGCCTCGGCCCTGGCGGCGAGCTCGTCCTCGAGCTCGTGGATCGCGCGCATGCGGTCGCGATCGACGCCGATCTGGGAGGGCGCGCGCTCGAGTCGGGCGACGTGCCCCTGCAGGTAGCGGACGACGTCCGGGAGACGGGCGCCGCCGGTGCCGACGATCCAACCCGGATGGACGAGCAGCCCGAGCT
>JAURVW010001044.1 GCA_030655275.1 Solirubrobacteraceae bacterium | reverse complement strand
GCGCCCGCGCAAACCACCTTTCTTTCTTATGAGCACTGTTATCGAAAGCCTCGAGCGCGAGCAGCTTCGCCGCGTTCCGAACTTCCAGCCGGGCGATCGTGTCCGTGTGCACTTCCAGGTCATCGAGGGCACCCGCTCTCGTATCCAGGTGTTCGAGGGCATCGTGATCAAGCGTCAGGGCCACGGCGTTCGCGAGACCTTCACGGTCCGCAAGCAGTCGTTCGGCGTCGGCGTGGAGCGTCAGTTCCCGGTCCACTCGCCGAAGATCGACAAGATCGAGGTCCCGGCCCGCGGCGACGTCCGTCGCGCGAAGCTGTACTACCTGCGCGATCGCGTCGGTAAGGCTGCCCGCGTCCGCGAGCGTCGCTACACCGGTCCGGAAGAGGTCGTCGTCCCGGGTCTCGTCCACGACCCGGCCGCGATCGCTGCCGCCGAAGCGGAGGCCGCTGCCGCCGCCGAGGCTGAGGCCGCTGCTGCCGCTGAGGCCGAGGCTGCTGCCGCGGCCGAGCCCGCTGCTGAGGCCGAGGCTCCGGCTGCCGACGCCGACGCCCCGGCTGCCGACGCCGACGCGTCCGCCGACGACGCCAAGTAGCCAACCCCCGTTGGGGGCGGAGGAGGAGCAGGTCAGCCGCCGTTGGCTCGACCTGATCGGCGTCGTGATCGGCGCCCTCCTCCTCGCCCTCCTCATCCAGTGGGTGCTGGTGAAGCCCTACCGGATCCCCTCGGGGTCGATGTTGCCGACCCTCGTGCAGGGTCAGCGCGTCTTCGTCGATCGCTTGAGCAACCGGTTCTCGGATCCGGAGCTCGGGCAGATCGTCGTCTTCCATCCGCCCCAGGGCGCCGGACGGCAGGATGGTCAGGACACGTGTGGCGTGCCCCGTCCGCGCGGCCAGATCTGTCCGACGGCTGAGAACGGCGAGGACGATCTCGCCTTCATCAAGCGCGTCGTCGGCCTCGGTGGCGACCGCATCGAAGTCCGGCGTGGCCAGGTGATCCGCAACGGACGGCCGGTCGACGAGCCGTACGCCCAGCGCTGCGACTCCGACATCTGCAACCTCGCCGCGTTCACGGTCCCGAAGGACTCGCTGTTGATGATGGGCGACAACCGCGACGACAGCAACGACTCCCGGTACTGGGGTGCGATTCCGCGCCGGAACGTGGTGGGTCGGGCCTTCGCGACCTACTGGCCGACGGACCGGATCGGCGGACTTTGAGCGGTCGCTGCCGTCGACCGTGATGTGTCCACTTCCGTCGGGCACGAGGCGTGTCCATGACGGTGTGGCACACGGGCGGCGCACCCGCGCCGCGTGTTGTGGTTCAGTGTCGGACGTGCACGTCCCACTGCTCCTGCCCGATCCTGCGCGTGGCGCGCGTCCCAGCGGTTCCTCCGCGGCGCTCCGCGTCGTGGCCCAGCCGGCTCGGCGGGCCTGAGTCGTGGCCAGGAAGGACAAGAAGGACAAGGCCGAGGAGCAGTCCGGATGGCTCGAGACGGTGCTCGTCGTCATCGGCGCGCTCGTCCTGGCCCTGCTGATCCAGCAGTTCCTCGTGAAGCCGTACAAGATCCCGTCGCCGTCGATGGTCCCGACCCTCGACGAGGGGCAGCGCATCCTGGTCAACCGCATCGGTGAGCGCTTCGGCGATCCGAAGAACGGCCAGATCGTCGTCTTCAACCCGCCGAGTGGCGCCGGCGACACCGCCGAGAGCTGCGCGGTGCAGCACGGCAGCGACGAGGCCTGCATCAAGCCGCTGCCGGGCAAGCTCAAGCAGGCGTTCGTCAAGCGCGTCGTCGGCGTGCCCGGCGACGAGATCCAGATCCAGCAGGGGCACGTGATCCGCAACGGCAAGGCGGTCGACGAGCCCTACGCGCTGCCGTGCGACGGCCCCTCGTGCAACATGAAGACCTTCACGGTTCCGGCCGGTCACTACTTCATGATGGGAGACAACCGTGGCAACAGCGACGACTCCCGCTTCTGGGGCCCGCTGCCGCGTGATTACGTGATCGGTCGAGCCTTTGCCACCTACTGGCCTCCCAAGCGCATCGGTGGCCTCTAGCCCGCCGAAAGAGCCCGCTCGCGCCCCGAAGGCGCGGGCGAAGGCGAAGGCCCCCGCCAAGCGACGGGCCCGTCCGGGCGAGAAGGCCGCGTCGCTCATCCTGGGTGACGCGGAACGCGGTGATCTCATCGCGGGCGCCGATGAGGCCGGTCGCGGCTGCCTGGCCGGGCCGCTCGTTGCCGCGGCCGTGCTCCTGGAGCCGGTGAAGCTCATCCCGCTGCTGGCGTACGACGAGGACGCGTCGCTCCCGCCGCGCGTGCTGAACGGCCTCAGCCGTCTCGACGACTCCAAGCGCGTGCCCAAGCCCCTGCGCGCCGCCCTTGCGGCCGCGGTCGCCGAGCACGTGGTCGCCGTGGCCGTGATCGTGCGAAGCCCCGGCAGCCTCGACCGGGACGGCCTGCATCGCAGCAACATCGCGATGCTCGGAGAGGCGCTCGACCGCGTCGACCGGCCCGGTGCACTGTTGCTCTCGGATGGCTTCTCGGCGCCGCTGGCCGGTGGTGGGCGCAGCGAGGCCCTGATCGGCGGCGATGGCAAGAGCGCGGCGATCGCGGCCGCCTCCGTCATCGCAAAGGTCGTGCGCGACGAGCTGATGCGCGGCGCCGCACACGCCCGCTGGCCCGACCACCGGTTCGACGAGCACGTGGGGTACGCGACGCCGACGCACCACGACGCGATCCGCACGTCGGGGATCACGGCGATCCATCGCCGGTCGTTCGCCTCCATCGCCTACGAGGGCGCACCCGAAGCCGCCTGAGAGACGCGCGTGCCCGGCGGCACGGCTCGACACCGGGTGCGTCCCGCAGCGCTAGAACGCACCCTCGAGGTGGTCGAGCGAGACGAGTCCGCCCCGTCCATCGACGGTGACGCCGATCGCGTCGAACCGGATGTCTCCGGCGCTCGGGCGGTTCGGGGCCTCGGCCAGCCAGGACGCTGCGAGTTTGCGTACCTGACGGACCTTGCGGTGGTCGATCGCCTCCAACGGCTCGCCGGCGCTGCCGCCGGCCCGCCGGGTCTTGACCTCGACGAACACGATGGTGTCGTGGCCGTGCGCGATCACGTCGATCTCGCCGAACCGGGTGCGCGCGTTGCGCTCGACGATGCGGAATCCGCATCGCTCCAGGTGCTCGCTCGCGAGCGTCTCCCCACGCAGTGCGAGGGCGGAGCGGGCGGCGACGGCAGGGCGTGGTTCGGTCTTCATGTGGCCGACCGTACGCCCGGTTCCCGCAGCATCGGCGGGTTTCCGCAGAGTTGGAACAGGGACCGGTGAGACTCGTTGCAAACGCGTCGTCCGGCGTCGCGGACCGCTCCATAACTTCGTCGTCGTGCTCGCCCGTTCCACGACCTTCTCCCTCGATGTCCTCGATGCGCTGCCCGTCCGGGTGGAGGCCGACGTGCGTCCCGGACTGCCCGGACTCACGGTCGTCGGCCTCGGCGATGCGGCGGTGCGAGAGGCCCGGGAGCGGGTGCAGAGCGCCGTCGCGAACGCCGGTCTCAAGCTGCCCCAGCGGCGGATGGTGGTGCACCTGGCGCCCGCCTGGCTGCGCAAGCGCGGCTCGTCGTTCGATCTGCCGATCGCCTGTGCCCTGCTCGCAGCGAGCGGGCAGCTCGAGCCCGAGCGTCTCGACGGGATCGGTCTGGCCGGCGAGCTCTCGTTGGCCGGCGACGTACGGCCCGTCGCCGGGATCCTCGCGATCGCCCTTGCGGCCAGGGCTGCGGGGCTCGACCGCCTGATGGTGCCGCTCGAATCGGCGGCGGAGGCCAGCGTGGTGGAGGGGCTCGAACTCATCCCGGTCGCCTCGCTGGTCGAGGCCATCGCGGTGCTCGGCGGAAAGCGAGCGCCGCGGGTGATCGAGCCAGGCCCGGTCGCGGAGTCCACGCGTCCGTTGGAACTCGCCGACGTGACGGGCCAAGACGACGCCGTGCGGGCGATCGAGGTCGCGGCGGCCGGCCGACACAACCTGCTGCTCGTCGGACCACCCGGCACCGGCAAGACGATGCTCGCGAGGCGCCTGCCCGCGATCCTGCCCAGGTTGCTGCCGAGCGAGGCCGTCGAGGTGATGCGCATCCGGTCGGCGACGGGGCAGACGGGTCTCACGCAGCTCGATCGTCGTCCGCCGTTCCGCGCGCCGCACCACACGATCTCGCCGATCGGACTGGTCGGCGGGGGCGTGCCGCCGCGGGCCGGCGAACTCACGCTCGCGCACCACGGCGTGCTCTTCCTCGACGAGTTCGGGGAGTTCACCCGGATCACGCTCGAGGCACTCCGTCAGCCCGTCGAGGACCGTTCGGTCGTGATCTCCCGCGGCGGGCATTCGGTGCTCCTGCCCACCGACGTCCAGCTCGTCGCCGCGATGAACCCGTGCCCGTGCGGACGGGGCGGGCTCAGCTGCCGCTGCTCCGACGCCGACATCGACCGCTACCGCCGCCGGATCTCCGGACCGCTGCTCGACCGCATCGACCTCCAGGCGACCGTCCTGCGCCCCGATCTCGCCGAACGCGCCCGGCCGACGCGCACGACGGCGGAGGTCTCCGAACGGGTGGCCGAGGCCA
>JAURVW010001042.1 GCA_030655275.1 Solirubrobacteraceae bacterium | reverse complement strand
CTCGCCGGGCGCGGCGACGTCGGGGTTCATGCCGAGGCACATGGAGCAGCCTGCGCCGCGCCAGTCGAAGCCGGCGTCGGAGAAGATCTTGTCGAGCCCCTCCTCCTCGGCCTGCGCCTTCACCTGGGCGGAGCCCGGGACGACCATGGCGATCACGCCGTCGGCGACGCGACGACCCTTCACGACGCCCGCGGCCTCGCGGAGGTCGCCGATGCGCGAGTTGGTGCACGAGCCGATGAAGACGCGGTCGAGCTTGATGTCGGACATGGGCGTGCCGGGCTCGAGCGCCATGTAGGCGAGCGCGCGGCGGTCCTGGTCGGTGGTCGGCTCGGGCACGGTGGCCGAGACGCCGACGACCTGGCCGGGCGTGGTGCCCCAGGTGATCATCGGGGAGATCGCGTTCACGTCGACGGTGACCTCGGTGTCGAAGGTGGCACCCTCGTCGGTCTTGAACTCGGCCCACTTGGCGACCTCGACGTCCCAGGCGTCGCCCTGCGGCGAGCCCGGACGGCCCTTCAGGTACTCGAAGGTGGTCTCGTCGGGGGCGATCATGCCGGCGCGGCCGCCGCCCTCGATGGTCATGTTGCAGATCGTCATGCGGCCCTCCATGGAGAGCGACTCGATCACTGGACCGGCGAACTCGATCACGTAGCCGTTGCCGCCGGACACGCCGATCTGGCCGATCGTCGCGAGGATGAGGTCCTTGGCGGTGACGCCCGGGCCCATGTCGCCCACGTAGTTGATGCGCATCGTCTTGGGGCGACGCTGGACGAGCGTCTGCGTGGCCATGACGTGCTCGACCTCGGAGGTGCCGATGCCGAACGCGAGGGCACCGAAGGCGCCGTGCGTGGCGGTGTGGGAGTCGCCGCAGACGATGGTCATGCCCGGCTGCGTGATGCCGAGCTCCGGTCCGATCACATGCACGATGCCCTGGTACTTGCTGCCGATGGAGTGGACGGGGACGCCGAACTCCTTGCAGTTGCTCTCGAGGGCCTCGACCTGCTTGCGCGAGAGGAGATCCTTGATCTGCTCGGCTCGCGTGGAGCCGTCGGTCGGGACGTTGTGGTCGGCGGTGGCGAAGGTGCGGTCCGGGCGGCGGACCTTGCGGCCGGCGTTGCGCAGGCCTTCGTAGGCCTGCGGGCTCGTGACCTCATGGACCATGTGGAGGTCGATGTAGATCAGCTCGTTGGCCACTTCGTGGGCAGCCCAGATCTTGTCGAACAGGGTCGAGGGTGTTGGCATCGGGGTGTGTCTTTGGTGTCGTCGGGTTGAAGGCTCGGCCGTGGTGCGCGGCCGGGAGACTGGCAGCGGACCGGGGCCCGCGAGAAGGTCGGTCAGGAGCGGCGGAGGCCGGCGCTGACCACGGCGAGGAGCACGGCGGGCTCGCTGCCGGGATTGGAGAAGTGATGTGGGAGATCTGCGT
>JAURVW010000553.1 GCA_030655275.1 Solirubrobacteraceae bacterium | reverse complement strand
TAAAGGAGCTAAGGGATTGGGTCAACTCATGCCTTCTGTGTGGAAGCGACAGATCCGTGACCCATTTGACAGTCAATCTAATGTCACAGCATCCATAAATCATTTAACCTACCTTAAAACGCAACTGGGAGACTGGAGGAGGGTATTTAGGGCGTATGTGGCAGGGGAAGCATATGCTAATAGCACGAGTATGGATTGGTATGCTGATGCAGTGATGATGAAGGTGAAGAGATGGGAGAAGGTATGGGAATAAGTTTTGAGTGGGGCACAGCAACCAGCGGTTCCAAGTCCTATCATCATGGGGCAACCACCCCGATAGGCGACCTCCTTTATGCGGTGAAAGTCCGTTCCAACCAAATAATCGACTGGAACTCCCTGCTCCACTCAAAATAAACAATAAATAGGAGAGAATGTGAAAATAGAGATTGATGAATGGGAAGGGTGCTATGAAGGTGGGTGGAAGGGATGGATCATTCCCGAATCTTTCAGTCATCCCGCAAAATTTAGCCGAGCACTCATAGAACGTATTTATGATCATGCCCGTAACGAGGGGTGGGTAAAACAAGGTGATATTGTCCTCGATCCATTTGCGGGGGTGGGATTGGGAGGACTGAATGCAATGGCAATGGGATTGAACTGGGTAGGGGTAGAACTTGAGGAGAAATTCGTGAAGTTGGGGGAGCAGAATATTGAACTCTGGAAGCGGGAATTAGCGGGATGGCCTAATTTGGGGACGGCAAGGATTATTCAAGGGGATTCAAGGAAGTTGAAAGATATAACGGGGAGTAAGTCAGCGGCAGACGGCTTGGCCTGGGACCAAGCAGGCGGTGATTCGAGTTCACCCTCCCCGACCATTTCGATTGAGAAGGCGGATATTGTGATATCAAGTCCGCCATTCACGGGAATTGAGGGTCGTCATTCTGCCAATAAATATTCTAACCCTGAAAAGGTGGCGGAGGATATGGAGAGGAAATATAAGGATGGAACATTTAAGGGACATGCGTGCAGTAAGGAAGCCAAACTTAGAGCACTATTAAAAGAAAATGAGTCAA
>JAURVW010001041.1 GCA_030655275.1 Solirubrobacteraceae bacterium | reverse complement strand
TGGGTGCGCGCGGCATACGACCACGAGAGCGGCTCGGGAGTGGTCGCCGTAGAGGTGCGGGCGCCCGACGCCGCGTACCCGCTGCGGCTGCGTGTGCCCGAGCTCGACATCGACGAACTCTGGGCGAGCCGCGAACAGGTCATCCCGATCGCCGTGCGCCAGGTCGAGGCCTGGACGGCTGAGCGCCCCCGTCTGTACGACGCGGAGGTCGTCAGCCGCGGAGGTGCGGAAACCATCTCGCTGCGCCTCGGTTTCCGCAGCGTCGAGGTGCGGGGCGACCTCTTCCTGGTCAACGGCCGGCGCGTGGTGCTGCACGGCATGAACCGTCATGACTCGCACCCCGATCTGGGCCGCGGGTTCGACGAGGACTTCGTGCGCCGCGATCTCGAGCTGATGAAGCGACACAACGTCAATGCCATCCGCACGGCCCACTACCCGCCGCATCCGCGCATGCTCGATCTCGCCGACGAGCTGGGCTTCTGGGTCATGCTCGAGTGCGACATCGAGACGCACGCGTTCCATCACGGCAGCGACATGTTCTCCTCGGGGGTCGACGAGTGGATGGACAACCCGAGCGAGGATCCCGCGTGGCGCGAGACCTACCTCGATCGCATCGAGCGCGCGTTCGAGCGTGACAAGAATCACCCGAGCATCATCATGTGGTCGCTCGGCAACGAATCGGGCACCGGCGCGAACCTCGCGGCGATGTCGGAGTGGCTGCATACGCGCGACCCCGAACGCCCCGTGCACTACGAGGGCGATCGCGCCGGCGAGTACACCGATGTGTACTCGCGCATGTATCCGGCGATAGCCGAGCTCGTGAGCATCGGATCGGAATCGACCGCGCTGCTGCAGGATGCATCAGGTGCGCAGTCGGCGCGACAGCGCACCAAGCCGTTCGTGATGTGCGAGTTCGTCCATGCCATGGGCAACGGACCCGGCGGCATCGATCGGTATGTCGATCTCACGGAGCAGTACCCCCGGCTGCACGGCGGCTTCGTCTGGGAGTGGCGCGATCACGGCATCCGCGCGCGCACGGCCGACGGTGTGGAGTTCTTCGCCTACGGGGACGATTTCGCGGATGCCGGCGTGCACGACGGACACACCTGCATGGACGGGATGGTCCTTTCCGACGGTACGCCGAGTCCCGGTCTGGTGGAGTTCGCGGCCGTCGCGGCTCCCATCCGTTTCGAGCTCGACGTCGAGCAGGGCGCGG
>JAURVW010000545.1 GCA_030655275.1 Solirubrobacteraceae bacterium | reverse complement strand
GCCCTCGCCCACCCGCACGCGACCATTCGCCCATGAACCTGAACCAACGCAGCGCCGGTGTGCTGCTGCACATCACCTCGCTGCCCGGCCCGCACGGTGTCGGCGATCTCGGCCCCGAGGCCTATCACTTCGTCGACTGGCTCGCCGCCGCCGGCCAGACGATCTGGCAGATCCTGCCGACCACGCCGATCGGCCCCGGCGATTCGCCATACCAGAGCGTCTCGGCGTTCGCCGGCAGCCCGTTGATGGTGGCGCTCGAGCCGCTGGTCGCGAAGGGCTGGTTGCGCGCGCCCGAGTTGCCGGAAGGCGGCTTCGGCGATGGGCGGGTCGACTACGCGCGCGTCTCGCCGTGGCGCATCGCGCAGCTGCGCGCCGCGTCGGAGAACTTCTTCGGCCGCGCGTCGACCGCCGACAGCGTTGCCTTCTCGACCTGGTGCAGCACGCAATCGCACTGGCTCGACGACTACGTGCTCTTCATGGCGATCGAAACCGCGAACGCCGGCGCACCCTGGTGGCACTGGCCGAAGCCGCAGCGCGAACGCGAACCCGCGGCGTTGGCGGCGGCGCGGCGCGAACTCGCCGGCGAAATCCGCTTCTGGCAGTTCGTGCAGTGGTGCTTCGACACGCAATGGGCCGCGCTGAAGGCGCATGCCAACGAGCGCGGCGTCTTCATCATGGGCGACCTGCCGATCTTCATCGCGCAGCACAGCGCCGATTGCTGGGCCCGGCCCGACCTCTACGAACTCGACGCCGACTTCCAGCCGCTGGTCGTCGCCGGCGTGCCCCCCGACGCCTTCAGCGCCGACGGCCAGCGCTGGGGCAACCCGCTCTACCGCTGGGACCGCATGGCCGTCGAAGACTACGCCTGGTGGATCGCCCGCATCCGCCGCGCGCTGGCGCAGGCCGACGCCTTCCGCATCGACCACTTCCGCGGCTTCGCGGCCTACTGGGAGGTGCCGGCGACCAGCCCGACCGCCATCGACGGCCGCTGGGTGCCCGGCCCCGGCAAGCTCTTCTTCGACGCCGTCGCGCGCGCGCTCGGGCCGCTGCCGATCGTCGCCGAAGACCTCGGCGTGATCACGCCCGACGTGACCGCGCTGCGCGACGGCTGTGGCTTCCCCGGCATGAAGATCCTCCAGTTCGCGTTCGGCGACGACGCGAAGAACCCGTACCTGCCGCACCACCA
>JAURVW010000531.1 GCA_030655275.1 Solirubrobacteraceae bacterium | reverse complement strand
CGCTCTACCAACTGAGCTACACCCGCAGGGCAGGCCGTGAGGCCCGCTTGGCCGGAGCATATCGGCCCGGCGGCCGGGCGCGCCGCCCTGCCGCGCCGAACCCCCTCCGCGCTCTACGCTTGAGCCTCATGCGCCGCCGCTCCCCCGTTCCCGTCGCCGTGGTCGTCCTGGCCGTCCTGCTCGTCGGCGTCCTCGCCTACGGCCTGCTCGGACGCACCACGACCAACCTCGACACCGCCGTGCAGCGCGGCGAGCGGCCCGCCGCGCCGGCCGCCACGGTCGCCCTGCCGAAGCTCGGCTCCGCGGGTACCGAGACCCTGGCCTCGTATCGCGGCAAGGTGGTCGTCGTGAACCTCTGGGCCTCGTGGTGTGAGCCGTGCAAGGGCGAAGCGCCGCTGATCTCGGCGATCAACGACGCCCTCGTCAAGAGCGGCGAGGGCCAGGTGCTCGGTGTGACGTACCTCGACGCGACGAGCCGCAGCCTCGAGTTCGCGAAGGACTACGCCCTCACGTTCCCGAGCGTCCGCGACATCGACAAGAAGATCTACAAGGGCTTCGAGGCCACCGGCCAGCCCGAGACGTACGTGATCGATCGCGAGGGCCGCGTCGCCGCACTCTCACGCGGCGTGATCACCGCGGAGTTCGCCAACCGTGCCCTCGAGGCGGCCGGCGCCAAGGCCCGGGTGCCCGCGGCGCTCGAAGGAGCGAAGACGTCATGACCTCCCTGCCTGCCCGTCTGGGCCATCACCTCGTTGCGGGCCTGCTCGCACTCGTCCTCGCCCTGGCGGTCCTGCCGGCGTCCGTCGCCTCCGCCCAAGCCGACCGAGGCGCCCGCGCCGACCTCGTCGACATCGAGGACGAGGTGATGTGCATCGTCTGCGAGCGCCCCCTCTCGACCTCCGGCGGCGACGCTGCCGACGATCAACGCAGCGTGATCCAGGGCTTCATCGACGAGGGCCTCACGAAGCAGCAGGTCAAGGACCGGCTCGTCGCCGAGTACGGCGAGAAGGTGCTCGTGGAGGGCAGCTCGCCGATCGCCGCCGTCGCCCCGGTGCTGGCCGCGCTCGTGGGCGGCGTCAGCATCTGGCTGCTCCTGCGCCGACGCTTCCGCACGACGGCCCGCGAGGACGACGCAGACGCCGGCGTGTCCGGCGACGGCGGAGCCCCAGCGCCCGCCGACGCCGCCGCACTGCCGGAACCCACCGCCGAGGACGACGCCCGCATCGACGCCGAGCTCTCCGAGCGCTGAGGGGCGCGTGACCGACTCCCCCACCATGCTCGCGGCGATCGCCCTCGGCGCCGCCAGCTTCCTCTCTCCCTGCGTCCTGCCGCTCGTGCCGGGTTACCTCTCCACGATCACCGGGCTTTCCCTGCCGGAGATGGAGTCGGGCCGCAAGGCGCGCGTCCTGCTGCCCGCGC
>JAURVW010000530.1 GCA_030655275.1 Solirubrobacteraceae bacterium | reverse complement strand
AAATAATTCCGGTTGTATTTAATAAAACGGCATTCTTTATCTTTCTGTACTTAATTTGCCAGCCATCAATTTCCAGAGCGCGACTCAAATAACTGACTGACGTAATTGCGCTGTCGTATTGGAAAATCACCCCTTCTTTTTGAAGTACATAATCCAATGATACATATGAGGGTGTATATAAGGTGCAAGCCAGGGCTGCAGGGTTGTAGTTTGGTTTTGCATACAATCCTTTGCGTGGATTTTTTAAATTCCCCCTGCCTGTCTGATAATGCAGTTTCTTGGTTAAGGAAACAGGGTCAGACTCATCGGTGAGCAAGGCAATATCCGCCAGGCTAAACACAGAACGAGGGCTTTGGTAAATTTGAAGTAACCAGTCTCTATTTTGATTTGGTGAACCCATTATACGAATTTATAGTATGTTTAGTTCACAAAGATATAAAAAGATTGGTAAAAATGCAAACGTTGGGGGGAGGGAGGGCAGGTTGCTAAGGGGCATTTTGGTAGTTAGGGACACGTTGCCACAGTCGCTACTTCATTTCATTTCGTTGCTCCATCGCAATGACGTCGGTTGCTTTGAGACATTTTGTTAGTTAGGGACAGGTTGCCCCAAACGCGATGACCTGTTCTTTACTTTTTTGCATCGCCCAAAAAAGTAACAAAAAAGTCTAGTCTGATGATTTTTTTCTGTAAAATTAGTCCATTTTTTTTACCACATCACCCAGACCGCCTTTCCAGCCGCTTCATCCGGCGCTTGGCTCTTTGGGTTGCTCCTTCAGCCAGCGCTAAAAAAATAACCTATTTTAAGACGAAAAACATCATATGACGGTTCTTATTTGATTTGGGTTTAAATTATGTATGGACGCACATTTTTAACTTTTAACTTTTAAAACCCGCGCACCGGCTGGCCCTATCGCTAAAAACAGCTACTCCAGCACACCGGCTGGCTCCTGCGCTAAAAACAGCTACCATCTGTTTTCTATACGCTTCGTCCCCCCTTCGGGGGTTAGGGGGCCTCCGTGCGCCAGCTGGCCCTATCGCTAAAAATGTTCAC
>JAURVW010000522.1 GCA_030655275.1 Solirubrobacteraceae bacterium | reverse complement strand
CGACGAGATCCTCGGCTTCGACGACCGTGCGCTGTTCCCGGCCGATCAGGCGCGGGACCTGATGGGCAACGACGCGCGCGTGATGCGCGAAGGGCAGGTCCGCACCTACGAAGAGGCGCTGAGCACCCGCGACGGGCCGGTGACCTACCTCGCCACCAAGGGGCCGCTGCGCAACGAGCACGGCGAGGTCGTGGGCATGTTCGGGATCTCGCGCGACATCACCGATCGCAAACGCGTCGAGCAGTCGCTGCGCGACGCGACGGACCTGGTGCAGGCGGTCGGCGACTCCGTGCTCGACCATGTCGCGGTGCTCGGCGCTGACGGCCGGATCATCCGCGTGAACGCCGCCTGGCGCCGCTTCGCCGCCGACAACGCCGGCGCCGCCAGCCTGTTCGAGGAGCGCCTCGGCATCGGCGCCGACTACCTCGCGAACTGCGGTTCGAGCGTCGACGCCGATGGCGTGCGCATCGCCGAACAGATCGGGCGCGTGCTCGCGGGCGAACGGGCGCGCTACACGATCGAATACGCGTGCCATGGGCCGGGCGTCGAGCGCTGGTTCCAGATGAACGTCACGCCGCTGCGCACCGCCGCGGGCGGGGCGGTCGTCGTCCACACCGAGGTTTCGGAACGGCGCCGTGCCGAAGCGGCGCTGCGCGCGAGCGAACAGCGCTTTCGCCGCTCGTTTCGCGAGTCGCCGCTGCCGCAGGCCTTGCTGGCGGACGACGGCACGCTGATCGACCTGAACAGCCGGTTCGTGCAGCTGCTCGGCTACACCGCCGAGGACCTGCCGACGCTCGCGCACTGGTGGCCGCTCGCCTACCCCGATGCGACGCACCGCGCCACCGCGCAAGCGGCGTGGAATCGCTCGATGGTCGGCGTCGCCGCCGAAGGGCTGGAGTTCGAGGCCGCGGAATACGAAGTCACCTGCCGCGACGGCACCGTGCGCACGCTCGTGATCTCCGCGATCTCGATCGGTCGCGAACTGCTCGCGACCTTCGTCGACGTCACGCACCGCAAGCACGCCGAGCAGGCCGCGCGCGAGAGCG
>JAURVW010001040.1 GCA_030655275.1 Solirubrobacteraceae bacterium | reverse complement strand
TCGCCCGCGCCGGCTACGACGCGACGGTCGCGAACTACCGGCGCATCGTGCTGACCGCGATGCAGGAAGTCGAAGACGGCATCACGGGCCTGGCGGCCCTCGAACGCGCCGCGACGCAGTCGAACCAGGCCGTCGCCAGCTCGCGCCGCGTGCTCGACATGGCGACCAGCCGCTACGAAGGCGGCGCGACGACGTATCTCGACGTGATCAACGCCCAGCAGGCGCTGCTCAACGTCGAACGCCAGGCGACGCAACTCGCGAGCCAGCGGCGCGTGACCTCGGTGTTCCTCGTCAAGGCGCTGGGCGGGGATTGGCAGGGCGCGGTGAAACGGCAGGCGAGCGCCGATTGACGGGGCTAGCGTGGCGCGGGCCTGCCGAGCCGGATCGGACCGCCCTCGCTCGTCGCCTCGACCTCTGCGCCCTTGCGTGTCACGCGCAGCAGCCCACGGCCGGCGAGCCGGCCGGCGACCTCCCTGATCCGCGGCATCGCCGCGCGCCATCGAGGTTCCGAAGCGTGCATCGCGCGTGCGACCTCCGAGGGGCAGATCGTGGCGCCCGCGGCGCGTTCGTCGAGCAAGGCGAAGATCTGCCGCTCGATGTGCGCATCGGCGTCGGCGGTTTGCGTCATGGGTCCGACTCTATGACACTGCCGTCACGCCCCGCAGAACCTTCAGGAGATCCCATGTTCGACCACGTCAAGTTCGGCGTCAGCGACTACGACGCGAGCAAGGCGTTCTACCTCGCGGCACTCGCACCGCTCGGCGTGGCGGTGGTCGCGGAGGGCGAGCCGGCCTACGGCATCGAGCTCAGCGCGGGCGGCGTCGCGTCGCTCTGCCTGTTCGAGACGACCGAGAAACCTGCGCACCTGCACCTCGCCTTCACCGCGGCGACGCGCCAGCAGGTCGATGCCTTCTACCGCGCCGCCCTCGACGCAGGGGGCAGCGACAACGGCCCGCCGGGCTTGCGCCCGAAGTACCACGCGAATTACTACGCCGCCTTCG
>JAURVW010000517.1 GCA_030655275.1 Solirubrobacteraceae bacterium | reverse complement strand
AGACTTGCAATCTTTCTTCGAACGTGGCAGGCTGCCGCTCATGACTTCACCCTCCACGTACGCGATCGAGGCCACCGGCCTGGTCAAGCGGTTCGGCGACAAGACCGCGCTGCACGGCGTCGATTTCGCCGTTCCGGCGGGCACCGTGACGGCGGTGCTCGGCCCGAACGGCGCGGGGAAGACCACTGCGGTCCGTATCCTCACCACGCTCAGCAAGCCCGATGGTGGCTCGGCGACGGTCGCCGGATTCGACGTCCAGACCGAGGCCGTCAAGGTGCGGCGGAGCCTGGGCCTCGCCGCGCAGGACGCCACCGTCGACGGCCTGCTCACCGGGCTCGAGAACCTCGTGATGATCGGCGAACTCCACCATCTCGGTCGCAAGGCCGCGAGGGCGCGTGCCGCCCAACTGCTCGACGAGTTCTCGCTCACGGATTCCGCCGGCAAGCTCGCCTCCGAGTATTCCGGCGGCATGCGCCGTCGCCTCGATCTGGCCGCGACGCTCGTCGCCCGTCCGCCCGTGCTCTTCCTCGACGAGCCCACCACCGGCCTCGACCCGCGAGCCCGCGCCGAGCTGTGGGACGTGCTCGACGGTCTCGTCGGCCGCGGCACCACGCTCATGCTCACCACCCAGTACCTCGAGGAGGCCGAGCGCCTCGCCGACGACATCGTTGTCGTCGACCACGGCCGGATCATCGCCCAGGGCGACTCGCGCGAACTCAAGCGCAAGGTCGGCGGCGACCAGGTCCAGCTCATCGTGAGCGACCCGGCCAAGCTCGACCACGCCGTTGCGATCCTGCAGCGGGGCGCGGGGGCCGACCCGAAGGTCGATCAGCAGGCCCGCACGGCCACCGTCCCCACCACCAACGGGGTTGCCGCGCTGGCGGCGGTCTCCGTGGCCCTCGCCGACGCCGGCATCGAGGTCGACGACCTCGGCATGCGCCAGCCCACCCTCGACGAGGTGTTCCTCACGCTCACGGGTTCCCCCGCGATCGACGAGAGCGCCGCGTCCTCCGATTCCCCCGAGCTCCAGAAGGCTGCCCGATGAGCGCTGTTCCCATCCCCGACGCCGCCGGCCTCGACGAGAAGCCACAGTTCTTCGGCGACTCTTGGGTCATCGCGCGACGTGGTCTCAAGCACATGCGTCGCCAGCCGGAGGCGCTGGCCGACGCGACCATCCAGCCGATCATGTTCGTGCTGCTCTTCGCGTACGTGTTCGGCGGCGCGATCAAGGTCCCGGGCGGCGGGAGCTACGCCGAGTTCCTGATGGGCGGCATCTTCGCCCAGACGATGGCGTTCGGCATGATCGGCGTCGCGATGGCGCTGGCCTCCGATCGCAAGAACGGGGCCGTCGACCGGTTCCGCTCGCTCCCGATCGCGAAGGGCGCGGTGCTCACCGGCCACGCGTTCGCCAACCTGCTCAAGGGCCTGCTCCCGATCGTGCTCATGTCGATCGCGGGACTCATCGTCGGTTGGCGCACGCACACGGGCGTCGGCGACGTGCTCATCGGCTACGGGCTGATGATCGCGTTCACGTTCGCGATGATCTGGGTGGGCATCCTGCTCGGCAGCGTCATCGCCACCCCGGAAGCCGTGCAGGGCGTCGCCTTCGTCGTCGTCTTCCCCATCACGTTCATCGCGTCGACGTTCGTGCCCACGAGCACGCTGCCGGGCGTGCTGCGCACGTTCGCCGAGTGGAATCCGGTGTCGTCGCTGGCGACCGGGCTGCGCGAGCAGTTCGGCAACCCGGGCACGTTCATCCCCGGCGACGCACCCTGGCCGGTGCACCATCCGGTCGAGTACACGCTGGTGTGGATCATCGGCATCACGCTGATCTGCGCGCCGCTCGCGATCCGCGCCTATCAGCGCTCGATCGCCGACTGACCGAGTGCCGCCCATCGGTCGTGGGTCCTCATCGGCCCGAGACCATGAGCCCAAGACGACGACGGGCGCCGCGATCGCGGCGCCCGTCGTCGTTGCGGAGGAGCGTCGGGCCTCGCCGGCCTACTGCTCGGGCGTCGTCGGCTGGGGTGCGTTCGGGTTCGGGACGCGCATCTTCTTCGACATCGCGTAGTCCTTGCGCGGCGGCTTGGGGCGCTCGAGCACGCACCAGTCCACGCCGTCGGACACGTCGGCGCTCAGTTCGACCGTCGCGACCGTCCGGTTCTTCTTCCAGGTGAAGTCCTTGTAGGCGACGACGGTTTTCCTCGACCTGGGGTTCTTGCCGCTGCAGGCAACCGAAACCGTCTTGCCGGAGACCTGCTTCGCGATCTTGTTGACCTCGCCGTTGTCGTCGCGCAGGGTGACGGTCAGCGACGCCCCGGTGAGCCGGAAGCTCACGTTCATCACCTGGTCGACCCCGACGCGCGTGGGGGTCTCGGCGACCGCGCCGGAGGCCGGCAGAGCGGCGGTCGCGACGGCGACGCAGGCGAACAGGGACAGGGCGGAGCGCTTCATGGCGTGGCGAAGCGTAGCGGGCACGTGCCACCCGAACCATGACAGGGCGCCACGAGCTGGATGCCGGCGGCATCCGCGGGCGGCGAGGCTCCCGGCGGACGCGCTAGTGCGAGAGGACCGACGACGGCTCGTCGGCCGTCTCGGGGCCGAAGCGCACGCAGTTCTTGCCGGCGTGCTTGGCGCGGTAGAGCGCAGCATCGGACTGGGCGATGAGGGTCGCGACGTCCGGCACCTGCGGGCCGAGCTCGGCGACGCCGATGGAGGTGGAGACCCGCAGGTCCTTGCCCTCCATGTCGATGAGCTCGAGGGCGGCGATCGCTGCACGGGCGCGCTCGGCGAGCGCGAGGACCTCGTCGAAGGCCGCACCCTGCACGACGATCGCGAGCTCCTCGCCGCCGTAGCGGGCCGGCTCGTCGCCGGTGCGGCAGCAGTCGCGGAGCGTGTCGGAGACCGCGCGCAGCACGCGGTCGCCGGTCTGATGGCCGCGGGTGTCGTTGACGTTCTTGAAGTTGTCGAGGTCGAACAGGATGAGCGCGAGCGCCGTTCCGGCCGTCGACCAGCGCTCGGCACCCTGGGCGAGGAGCTCCTGCATGCGACGATGGTTGGCGAGGCCCGTGAGCTCGTCGGTGAGCGCCTGGCGGTGGAGGGTCTCGTGACGCTGGCTGTTGCCGGCGGCGACGCCGGCCTGCTCGCAGAGGTGGCGGAGCAGGTCGCGCTCCTCGTCGGCGAAGGCGCTGGCGCGGCGCGCGAGCACGATCATGCCGTGGGCGTCGGCATTGCCGGGCTCGGAGATCGGGCAGGCGAGCGCCCACACGCCGTCGACCATCGCGACGGTCGCGGAGCCGAGGGCGACGGCCGTGTCCTCGGCGGCGCGCAGCGCCGGCTCGAGATCGACGTCCTCGTGCACGGTCGCGCGGCGCACGAGCTTGCGGCCCGGGCCCTGGTGCGCGCTGCCGCGTCCGCCATCGGCGTCGAGCGCCTCGACGGCGGCTCGCGTGGTGATCGTGAGGAGGGCGTCGAGGTCGAGTTTGGAGGCGAAGGCGTCGCCGATGCGGTAGACGGCGATCTGCAGTCGACTGCGTTCTCGATGCAGGGCCTCGAGCCGGGCATGGGCCTGGTCGATGCGCTGGTTGCGGTCGCGGGCCAGGACGGCGAGCACGGCTGCGACGCCGAGCATCGCCAGCGGGGCGGCCGGGATGGATCGCGAGCCGGTGGCGGCGGCGCCGACGACGGCGGCGGGGGTGAGGAGGACGTCGATCGACCAGACGATGCCGAGCACGCGGAGCTGCAGCTGCGGCGGAATGCCGAGCGCGAGCCATTCACGGAGCGTGGCGGAGGCGATCTCGCCGGTGACCTGCGCGATGAACGCGACGACGTAGAGCCACCACGCGGCCTCATCGGGCGCGGGGTGGCCGGCGATCACAAAGACCAGGGCTGGGCCGATGGAGTGCCAGGCGTCGCCGCCGGTCTCCACGAGTCGTTCGAGTCTCGTGCGCTTGGCGAGCCAGTCGAAGACGACCGCGACGCCCAGGGCGCCGAGCACGATCAGCGGGACGAGCCCCGGCGGCCCGAGCAGGAGCAGGGGCACGAGGAAGAGCTGCGTCGGGACGGCATGGCCGGCACCGACGGGGAACTCGACGCGGCTCGCGACCGCAAAGGCGACGGCGAGCGCTGCGGTGAGTTCCGCGGAGGCGTGCGTGGTGGGGGCCGCGATGGCGAGTGCGACCGCCGCGACGATGAACGCGATGCTGATCGCGAGCTCGGCCCGGAGTTCGCGGGTGCTGAGCCGCTGCTTGCGGCCGTCCCACGAGTCCTCGAGCAGGCGATCGGCAGCCGTCGCGGCTGCGCCGTCGAGATCGGTGACTACTGAGACCATGGCCGGGCCAGGGAAAGGGATGTTGAGGAAGGGAAGCGCACGCTGGTGAGGGCTGGGAGCAGAGCTCTCTCCGTGTGAATCGTCACCTGCGACCGGAAAGTTGAACCCGCGGCCACGATTCTGCCCGTTCGCAGCCTCTCACGCCGGTGGGGTGCGTGCAGGAAACCGTGGCCGGAACGGCGTTCAGGTGCGATTTCCCGCGCGTTTGCGGGCGCGTTGGTCGTCCCCCGTCTCCGGAGGACCCGTCCGCGCCGGCAGGTGTGGATTGTGTCGGAAATCGTCGGGCGCCCGGACACGAGGGTCCGGGC
>JAURVW010000514.1 GCA_030655275.1 Solirubrobacteraceae bacterium | reverse complement strand
TCGCTGCATCGGCGCGACCTTCGCGCACATGGAGATGGACGTCGTGTTGCGCACCCTGCTGGAGCGCCTCACGATCGAGCCGACCACGGCGCCCGACGAGCGCTGGAAGTTCCGCGGCGTCGCCACGGCGCCGCGCGACGGCGGCCGCGTGATGTTCAGCCGCCGCTGATCCGCGACGCCGGCCGAGCTCGGGGAGGGCTCGGCCGAGCCGCTGCGCAGGTTCTGGACCCCAGGGGATACAGAACCAGCGCAGTGCGGCGCGAAGAGGCGCGCTCGGCCCAGCCGCCGTGCAGGTTCTAGACCCTCAGGCCACCAGAACGTGCACAGCGCGTCGGCTCAGGCGGGCTGGTTCGCCGAGACCCAGCCAATGGCCGGCGCGACGTTGTCGGCGATCGTCTTGAGCATCTGGGCGTTGTAGTCGACGCCGAGCTGGTTGGGCACGGTGAGCAGGAGGGTGTCGGCGGCGCGCACGGCGGCGTCCTTGCTCAGCTCCTCCGCGATTGCCTCGGGGGAGCCGATGTACTGCTTGCCGAAGCGCGAGAGGGCGCCGTCGAGGATGCCGACCTGGTCGCTCTGGCCGCGGCCGTCGCCGAAGAGGCGCCGATCGAAGTCGGAGACGACCGGCAGGACGCTGCGGCTCACCGACACGCGCGGAGTGCGCTCGTGCCCGGCCTCGAGCCAGGCAGCCCGGTAGAGCCCGATCTGCTCGGCCTGGAGCTGGTCGAACGGCACGCCTGTGTCTTCCGTGAGCAGGGTGCTGCTCATGAGGTTCATGCCGAGCGCCGCCACCCACTCGGCGGTCGCGCGCGTCCCGGCGCCCCACCAGATGCGGTCGGAGAGCCCGGGCGACTGCGGCTGGATCGCAAGCGTCGCGGGTGCCTCGCCGTTGCGCGCGCCGGCAGCGACGGCCATCGGCTTGCCTGCGATCGCCGCACGGAAGACGGCGGTGTGGTCGCGGGCGACGTCGGCGTCGGTCTGTCCCTCGGCCGGCACGTAGCCGAACGACTCCGAGCCCCGCAGCGCCGGCTCCGGGGACCCACGGCTCACCCCGAGCTGCAGCCGGCCACCGCTGATGAGGTCGGCCGCTGCGGCCTCTTCCGCCATGTAGAGCGGGTTCTCGTACCGCCTGTCGATCACGCCCGTGCCGATCTCGATGCGCTTCGTACGGGCGGCGATGGCTGCCAGGAGCGGGAACGGCGACGCGCCCTGGCGGGCGAAGTGGTGCACGCGGAAGTACGCGCCGTCGAGGCCGATCTCCTCCGCGGCCTCGGCCAGCTCGATGCCCTGGATCAGGGCATCGGCGGCCGTCGGGGTCTGCGACCCCGGGGCGGCCGGGTTGTGCCCGAACGGCAGGAACCCGATGCGCGTCATGGAGCTCACGATACAGCAAAGCGGACCCTGGTCCGTTTAGTGGCGCGACCGGGGTCGTGCCGCGCTCGGATAGCGTTCGGCGCGGTGACCACCGAGCCCGACACCCCCGACACCGGCGCGCAGTACGCGGCGGTCATCGACCACTGCCGCCGCCTGTTCGAGACCAAGCTCGCCCAGTACGGGCCGGCGTGGCGGATGTTCCGGCTCGTCTCCGTCGTCGACCAGATCTACATCAAGGCACGTCGCATCCGCCAGATCGAGGGTATGAGCGGCGCGCCGCGCGTGGCCGACTCGATCGAGGACGAGTACGCCGGGATCCTCAACTACGCGGTCATGTCGATCTGGCACGTGGAGACCGGCGATCTCGACCTTCCGGAGGATCCGGACGACCTCGCCTTCGAGCCGATGTGGAGCGACCCCGTCGCCGCAGGCCGGCGCTTCCTCGAGGTGACCGACCGCGCCGCCGCGCTGCTCGCCGCCAAGAACCACGACTACGGCGAGGCGTGGCGCGACATGGCGATGGAGAGCCTCACCGACGAGGTCCTCAGCCGGACCGTCCGCATCAAGTCGCTCCTCGCCACCGACCTGCCCGACCTGCGCCGCGTCGACAGCCAGCTCGTCGACGTGATCAATTACGCCGCTTTCGCGCTGGTCCGCCTGCGCGACTGACGCCGGGCGCGGCCGGGGCCGAAGCCCTGCTCACGCGGTCATGGCGACGGCCGCGGACCCGGCCGACGACGGCCGGCAGACCGATCGTCAGCGGTCGCGACGGCTGCGCGCCCCGCTGCCGACGAGCCCGAGGTCGACGAGCACGGCGAGCCCGACGACGAACCATTCAAAGCCCGCGACCCCGTTCGTGCCGAGGTTCCACGTGAACGCCCATGCGAGCGTCGTCCACGGCAGGACGAGGAAGCCGATGAACGGCAGCAGGATCCCGTCCATCGAGCGGGAGAGCACGTCGCTGAAGACCGCCATCGCGACGATCGCGAGACGCGGCGAGAAGAACGCGAGCAGGAGCACGAGGCAGGGCACGCCCCAACCGTAGCTCAGTGGTTGGCGCGGGCCGCCCCGAGCGCGGCTGCCGCCTGCACCACGTCGAGATGGTCGACCGCGAGCGGGCCGGCGAGATCCGGCGGCGGCACCTCGAGCTTGCGCATGGCGTCGAGCAGCGCCACATGGATGCTCCAGCTGACGCCCGGCGGCTCATCGAGCAACGGCGCGAGCGACGCGATCTCGTCGGCGGCCTCGAGCTTCACCAGCTCCCAGATCCCGACGAGTCGAATGTGTTGGCGCGGGTCGTGACGTACGAGCTGGGCGAGGCGTTCGCGCGCCTCGATCGGCGGAGCGTGGACGACGTAGGCGGCGAGCGCCTCGCCGGCCGGTGTCCCGCTCGTCCCGAGCATGCGAGCCCAGAGCAGGGGCGCCAGGGCCGCATCACGGTCGAGCTCTCCGAGGGCGACGGTCGCGCCGTCGCGCACGTCGGCGTCGTCGTCGAGCATCAGGAGGACGAGCGCGTCGCGATCGCCCCAGGCGCCGAGGGCGGTCGTCGCGATCCACCGGATCCAGGGGTCCTCGTGCGTCGGGAGCTCGGCGCGCAGGGCGTCGCGCTCGTCGCCGGAATGCCCGGCCCAGTCGGCCTGCCGCAAGATTGCCTTGCGCCCCGCCCACTCGCCGTCGGGGTCGGCCAGCATCGCCTGGATCTCGTAGGCGGCGATCGGAAGGGCCGCCGACGACGGCGAGGTCTCCGCGCCCTGGTCCGGATCTTCGGGCTCGTCGGGCTCCACGGTGAGGTCGACGAGATCGGCGACCGGTTCCATCCAGCGCTCCAGGGCCTCGCGGACGGACGGGTCGGCGTGTCGCAGCACCCATTCGAAGCGGCCCTCGAGCGCCTCGAGGGTGTCGGCGAGCTGGTCGCGCACGTCCTCGTCCTCATGCGGCTCGAGCTCGGCGAGCGCGCGGAGCACGCGACGGGTCGGGTACCAGCCGAGGGTGTAGAGCGCCGCCTCGGCGACATCGGCGTGCTCGTCGGAGGCCGCCTCGATGAGCGCCGCCTCCAGGTCGACCCACTCGTCCCAGATGGCGGTCGCGGCGGCCGCGGCCCGCACCTTCGGATCATCGTGGGCGAGCGCG
>JAURVW010001039.1 GCA_030655275.1 Solirubrobacteraceae bacterium | reverse complement strand
CCTTCTTCTACCGGATCGGCTTCGACTACTGGCAGCAGTACGGCTCCGACTCCTCCGACGTCGATGCCCGTGACCCGCTGGTCGAGGAGGCCGAGAAGTTCGGCTTCGGCACGGAGACCGGCATCGACGTGCCCGGCGAGGCCTCGGGCCGGATCGCCGACCGGCACTGGAAGCGTGCCTACTACAAGTCCATGAAGGACTACTACTGCGGCCTGGCTGACAAGCCGCAGGACGCCGACACCAGCGACTTCGTCTACAAGTTCGCCGGCGAGTTCTGCGTCGAGGGCTACCAGTACAAGGTCACCGACGCGGTCAACTTCGCCATCGGCCAGGGCGACACCGTCGTCACCCCCCTCCAGCTGGCCCGCGGCTACGCCGCGATCGCCAACGGCGGCACGCTCTACGAGCCCCGCGTCGCGCGCGCCGTGGTCGCCGCCGACGGCACCGTGATCCGTCGGATCGCCCCGAAGGTGCAGGGGAAGGTCGACATCCCTCCCGGTGTGCAGGGCTACATCGACGACGCACTCAAGGGCGTCACGCGCGAGGGCACGATGGCCTGGAAGATGGGCGGCTTCCCGCTCGACGAGGTCACCATCCGCTCCAAGACCGGCTCGGCCGAGGTCTACGGCAAGCAGTCGACCGGCTGGGTCGCGTCGTACTCCGACGACTACGTCGTGCTGATGATGATCAGCCAGGGCGGCACCGGCTCCGGCTCGACCGGCGACGGCATCCGCGCGATCTGGGAGTCGCTCTACGGCGTCAAGGGCGAGCAGGTCGTCCCCGAGTCGGCCGCGATCCCGGGCACCCTGCTGCCGCAGCAGCTCCCGTCGTTCCGCGACGACGGCACGATCCTGCCGCCCGCGCTCGACCCTCGACGTATCGCACAGATAGGAGACGCGTCGTGACGGCGTTCAAGCGGATCCCCGGCCCCGACCGGCTGCTCGTGCTGGCGGTCCTGGCGCTCAGCGTCATCGGCTGCCTGCTCGTGTGGTCGGCCACCAGCGCCCGCGCCGACCTCACCGGCGGCGACCCGCGCGCGTTCCTGGAGAAGCAGGTCGTCAACGTCGCGCTCGGCCTGGGCCTGCTCGCCCTCGTCGTCATCACCGACCACCGCTGGGTGCGGATCGTCGCCCCGCTGGTCTACCTCGCCTCCATCGGCGGACT
>JAURVW010000502.1 GCA_030655275.1 Solirubrobacteraceae bacterium | reverse complement strand
CGCGCAGCTCGCCGGGGAACTCCCCGCGTTGCGCCTCGAGATCGTCGGCGACGGCCCCCTGCGCGAGGGCCTCGAGGCGCTCGCGGCCGAGCTGGAGATCGAGGATCGCGTGCTCTTCCACGGCGCGCTGCCGAGCGGCGCCGTCGGCGAGGTGCTCGATCGTGCCGGCCTCTTCGCCCTGCCGGCACGCACCGCCGAGGACGGCGACATGGACGGCCTGCCCGTCGCGATCCTCGAGGCGCTCGCCCACGGCGTCCCGGTCGTCGCCACGCCCGTCGCCGGCATCCCAGAGGCCGTCATGGAGCGTCAGACCGGCCTGATCGTCGCCCCCAGCGACGTCAACGCCACGGCGTCGGCGATCCGCACCCTCGCCACCGACGACGCCCTCCGCACCCAGCTCGGACAGGCCGGCCGGGCGCTCGTCGCCGAGCGATACGACGCCGCCACCTCGGCCGCCGCCCTGCGGCGGCTCTTCGCCGAGTACTAGAGCCGCGACGCCGCTGCCCGTCGCCGCTTCGGGTTTGTCGAGGAGCCGCGCCGTTGCCCGTCGCGCTTCGTCGAAGAGCCGTCGTCCCGCTGCGTCTAGCCGGCCACGCGGCCAAAGCCGCTGCGGTGGAAGATCAGCGGGCTGCCAGCGTCCGGATGCTCGACCGCGTGGAGCTCGAGCAGGACGACGATGTGGTCCCCCGCCTCGACCTCGCGGTAGATCGTGCAGTCGAACTGGGCGAGGCCCTCGTCGAGGGTGACGGCGCCGTCGTCGCTCGCGCTGAGGACGACGTCATCGAACCGTGTCGCGACCGGGCCTGCCAACTGTCGGCAGACGTCACCCTGGTGGTCGGCCAGGATCGTGACGCCGAGGTGCGACGCGCGACGCAGATCGGGCCAGGTCTTCGACGTCGACGCGACGGAGAACGACACCAGCGGCGGCGCGAGGCTGACGCTCGTGAACGAACTGGCGGCCAGGCCGACGAGCACGCCGTCCACCTTCGCGGCGACCGCCACCACGCCGGTCGGGAACACCCCGAACGCCTGCCTGAGCTTGGCCTGGTCGAGGTCCTGGTTCGTCGAGAAGGTCATGCCCGGACCCATTCTAGAGGTGCCTGGTCCTATTTCCGTTGAACCGACGGGCATCAACGGTCTGTGGAGCCGGGTTCGGTGCGTGCGCCGTCAGGACTGCTGTGCCGCCTGCAGGACCGGGAACGCCGAGGCGTCGCCCTCACCGAAGAGCCGCTCGTAAGCGTTCTGGAGGTTGCCGTCGATCAGGCCGAGGGTCGCCAGCGTCGCGGTCGCCCACTGGATCGGGGAGTCCGGCCCGGCCGTGATGAGGCCGCCGAATGCCACGGCCCGTGCGTCGACGTAGTGATCGCCGCCCGCGTAGCCGTCGGTCATCTGCAGGTACTGGAGGGCCGCGCTCGTGTGCGGCCGGTCGTCGAGGATGCCGGCCCGGGCGAGCCCGAACGTCGCGCCGCAGATCGCGGCCACGGGGACATCGGCGGCCAGGAAGCGGGCCGCAGCATCGGCCCAGAGTTGGCCTTCGCCGGCGTCGTAGAGCGCGGCGCCGGGCAGGATGAGGAGGTCGCTGACGGCAGGGTCGAGGTCGGCCGCGGCAGCATCCGGCGTGACGCGCAGCCCACCCATGGTGGTGACGGGTGCGCCGGTCTCCGAGACCGCGACGATGTCGAACGGCGTCCCGGTGAACCGGCCCGTCCGCAGCTCGGCGAGCAGGTACCCGGGCTCCCAGTCGGCGAGCGTGTCGTAGACGGCGAGGTGCGCGGTGGCCATGCACGCATCGTGGCTTGCCCGTCCACCGGTCCAGGAAACGGTCTGTGGGCGAGCCAGGTCAGGGCGCCACCCTCGTCGGGCCGCATGCCGGCCGCCCCCTCGGCGGCCGGCGCGGCCTGCGGCGTCAGTTCGGGGCCGTTAGCGACGGCGTCGTGCCCACCTCGATGCGGCGCGGCTTGGCCGCCTCGCTCACCGGGATGGTCACGGTCAGCACGCCGTCGGCCAGGGTGGCCTGGATGCCGTCGGCGTCGAGGCCGTCGCGTAGTCGCAACGTCCTGCTCCACTGGCCCCAACCTCGCTCGATGCGCTGGGCCGAGCTGCCGGTCACGTCGATCGGACGGCGCGTGCCGGCGATCGTGAGGGTGCCGTCGTGGACCTCGATCGTCAGATCCTCGCGGCTGACGCCGGGTGCGTCCATGATCACCCGGATCTCGTGCTCGCCGGCGATGACGTCGGCGGCGGGCAGCCATCCGGACCGCGCGGCGGTCGACTGGCTGGCTCGGTCGAAATGGCGCTCCAGATCAGAAAGAAGCGCAAACGGATCGGTGTTCAGCACCGCAATTCCTCCTTCTCGAATGGGCCGGCTCGCGGCCGGTGCGAACATTTTTGCCAGAGGTATTCTGCGTCGTCAAGACTTAGATCTGAATTTGTCGCATTCGGACTCCTGGCCCGTGCGCTCCAGCTCCGAGACGGCCTGGACCGCCTCGCCGCTCAGCCCTTGGCCTTGCCCATGAACCGCCAGAGGTCCATCGTCGCGGATCGCGCGATGAGCAGCAGGAGGGCGACGAGCGCCGCGATCCCCACCGTTCCGGAAACGAGCGTGCTCCAGTAGATACCGCCGCCGATCGCGTCCGCGGCGAGGATGCCGGCGCCGCAGGCCAGGGCCGCGGCGATGATCGGTCCGAGAAAGGCCGGAAGGGCGCGGGGGCCGAAGACGTCGGTCGCGTAGACGAGGCAGCTCGCGACGTAGACCGCGCCGCCGACGGTGAGACCGATGCCCGCACCGACGGCGTCGTACTGCGTCATCGCCAAGGCGCCGGCGACGAGGGTCGCCGCGAGCGCCGGAATGCCCATCGCGAACACCTTCCTCGGCTCGTCCTGCGCCCACAGCAGGGTCGAGATGATCGTCGCGATGGGCATCGTGAGCATGATTGCCGCGCCCACCCACGGGATCAGGTCGGCCGTCGCCTCCCACTTGTCGCCGCCACCCAGGACGGCCGGCACGAGCCAGTTGCACGAGGCGACGAGCCCCACCACGGGGAACGCCATGGCGACGCCGGCGAGCCCGAGACCTCGCTCGAAGAGCATCTTCGGCGCCGCGCCCGCCTCCATCATCCGCGCGAGCCCCGGCAGCCCGACCCGCCACGCCGACTCGAACACGAGCGTCACGACCACGAGCAGGCGACGGGCCTGGTCGAACGCCCCGAGCGCGGCGGTGCCCGAGATCCCGGCCAACAGCAGCGCGAGGCCCTGGTCGCGGAACATCGTCGCGAGCCACGAGAGCTGGAAGAAGATCCCGAAGCGCGCGAGGGTCTTGATCACCGCGAAGTCCCAGCCCAGGCGCACCCAGCCGAGCGGCCCCCACAGCGTGAGCAGTCCGCTGCCGGTGCAGGCGCGCAGCAGGTTCGCGATGCCGACCCCGATGATCCCCATGCCGCTCGCCACGAGGGTCAGCGCGAACACGTTGTAGACGAGGAACTCGACGATCTCGGCCTTCACGATGGGCGAGTAGGCGAGGTTGCGCTCGGACTCGATCGCGTTCGGCGTGCGGAGCACGTCGATGCTCATGCCGACGAGCATCATCGTGATCGTCGCCGCGCCCTCCGTGCCGCCGATGTCGACGACGAAGAAGCACAGCAGCGACGCGATCACCGTGACCGGCCAGACGACCGCCTGCTGGAAGCCGGCGAGGGCGCCGTATTCGTGACGGGTGGGCGGCTGCTCGCGACGGATCAGGCCGGGCGCCACGCCGCCGTCGGCGAGGAAGCGGCCGAGCACGATGAGCGTGAGCCCGAGCGCGACGATGCCGTAGTCCGACGGCTCCAGCAGTCGCGCGAGGAAGATCGTGCCGAGCAGACCGAGCCCGCGCACCACGACCGTCCGCATGCCGACGAGCATCATGCTGCGGGCCGTCTTGTCGCGTACCTCGCGCTGCTCGTCGGTGATCTCGTCGTCGCCCGCGGTCACCATCCGCAGCGTCTCGAGGGCCTCGTCGGAATATTCCCCGCGCTCGTCGTCGCTCATCGCACCGCCTCGACGGCCTGGCGGTAGCGCGCCTCGAGCGGCCCCGTGAGGGTGGTCCAGCCGAAGCCGCGCACCTGCTCGCGCGCGGCGGTGCCGAGGGCGACCGCACGGCCGGGGGCGCCGAGCAACTCGACGATTCCGGCGGCCAGGTCGGCGGGCGATTCACGCACGAGCCCATGCCGACCGTCGCTGAACCCGATCCGCTCCACACCGACGGCGGTGCCGACGATCGGCCGGGCCGCGGCCATGGCCTCGAGCACCTTGATGCGGGTCCCGCCGCCGCCCCAGACCGGCACGACGACCACCTGCGCGGCCGCGATCTCGGCGGCGATGTCGTCGACGAGCCCGGCCACCTCGACACCCTCGAGCCCGGCCGCTGCGGCTCTGATCGGCGCGAGGTCGCCCGAGCCGGCGACCCGGAGTCGAGCGCTGGGGTGTGCGCTGGCGACGGCCGCCCAGCCGTCCCGGAGGAAGCGAACGAGCCCGTCTCGGTTGGGGGCCCAGTGGTAGGCGCCGAAGAACAGCACGCGACCCGGCTCGCCGGAGGCGGGCGCGACGTCGAAGAGGTCGTCGTCGACGCCGTTCGGCACGAGCAGCGTGCCGCGGGCACCGAGGCAGCGGAAGTAGGCGTCGTCGTGGCCGCTCACCGTGATCGTGAGGTCGGCTCCGCGCACGGCCCGGCGCTCGGTGCGCCGCATCCGCGAAGACCGCACCCGGAGCCGGAGCGCCTCACGCCCGTCGTCGCGCTGAGCTGCGGACTCGGCGAAGGCGCCGAGCATCTCGGCGTCGGCGTTGTGCGGGCTCGCGACCCGCAGCAGCTTGCGCCGCACCGGCAGCACGCGGACGTACTGCTCCAGCCACGCCTCCTCCATCTGCGCGATCACGGCCCAGCGGGAGAGCTCGGCGATGCGCGCGGCCATCGCTCGCAGGTGAGGCTCGGGCTCACCGAGCGCGTCCTGACGGATCCGCCGCAGGGGCGTGAGCGGCGATCGGCCGTGCGGGATCACCTCGGCCTCCCACCCCCGCTCGCGCAGCGCCTCGATCTGCTCGACGGTGCCGGCGTGGGCGAGCACGTGCGGGCGGGCGCCGGCGCGGTCGATCGCCTCGATCAGTCGTAGCGCGCGCTTGCGGCCGCCGGAGACGGGTGGCAGCGGCAACGACGGGCACGCGACCACCGCCCGGGGGCGAGGACTCACGGGCATGGCAGGGTCAGGCACGGTGCCGGATCGGCGGTCGACGGGCATCGCTCCGGGTGATCGGCCGACGTGTCTCCGGCTGGATCACGGACGGCGCCGGACGAAGAGCAGGTTGGTCGACTGCTCGGCGCTGGGCAGGCTCGCGGCGAGATCGGCCAGCGCACCCAGTTCGATCCGCTGGCCCGCGGGGGTCGGCACCTCGAGCTCGTGGCCCTCGGGCGTGCCGAGGTCCCAGGCGTGGGTGAAGTGCTCGGAGACGGTGGCCAGGAAGCGGTCGAGCGTCCCGGCGCGGGCGAGCCCGTACGGCCAGAACTCCACGCACCACGGCGCGCCGGACGCGAGCAGGTCGCTGGCGCCGTCGAGCACCTGCGTCTCGTGGCCCTGCACGTCGACCCAGACGAGCCCGACGCCGGCCGGGTCGATCCGGGCGGCGGCCAGGGCGTGGTCGAGCGTCGTCGCGGGCACCGTGATGGTCGTGCGGTGCTGCTCGCCCAGGGCACCGTCGGCGAGGTCGCCGCCGCTGCGCACGCGGTGGTCGCCGATGTTGTCCTCGGACTGCTCGAACACCACCTCCCCGTCGGCGTCCGACACCGCGACCGCGGCGACGCGCCCCTGGGTCGTGAGGTCGTTCGCGGCGAGGTTCATCCGCAGCAGGCGGAGGTTGTCGGGGTGAGGCTCGAAGAGCA
>JAURVW010000499.1 GCA_030655275.1 Solirubrobacteraceae bacterium | reverse complement strand
GTGAGCCGGTAGTAGTGGAACTGGTTGGCGCTGTCGCCGATGCCCTGGCGGTCGGCCCAGCCCACGGCGGCAAGCTGCTCGGCGCCGAGCGGCTCCGTCACGAGCACGTAGTCGTAGACGGGGGCGATCCGCGCCCGCACGGCTCCCACGAGCGACGGGTGGGCGCCGGTTGCCAGGAGGACGCGATCGGCGTCGACGACGCCCGGCCCGGTGATCACGCGAAGCCCTTGCGGCGTGCGTTCGATCTCGTCGACCGATGACCCCTCGTGGATCCGCACGCCGGCCGCCACCGCCGCGCGCCGCAGCCCCTCGGCGAGCTTGCCGGGATCGAGGATGGCCGCCGCGGTGCGATCCCATACGCCGCCGAGATACGTCGGCGACGCCACGGAGGCCCGCAGCTCCTCGCGGCTCAGCAGGACCGCGTCGTGCCCGTGCCGGGCGAGCAGGTCGGCCTCCTCCTGCAGCCACTCGAGTTGATGCGGTTCGAGCGCGACGGTGAGCTCGCCTGTCTGCTCGAGGTCGCACGCGATGCCGAGCCGGGCGACGTCGGCGAGCAGCCCGTCGTAGTTCTCCCGGCCGAGCCGCTCGAGTGTGCTCAGCTCCTCCGGGAATCGCGTCAGCCCGTTCGACAGTCCGTGCGTGAGTGAGGCGACGCAGAAGCCGCCGTTGCGTCCGCTGGCGGCGCCGCCGATCATGTCGCCCTCCAGCAGGACGACGTCGCGGCCGGGGTCGTCGGCCTTCGCGTGGATCGCCGCCCACAGCCCGGTGAACCCGCCACCGACGATGCACAGCGACGTGCGCTCCCGTCCGCGGAGTGCGGGCGACGGCGTGCGGTGCGGCAGCGCGTCGAGCCAGTACGACCGGGAGACCGCGGCCTCGTGCGCGGCGCGATCGGCGGTCGACGGCGGCGTGGTGGGCCAGGGGCGGGGCACCGCTCCAACCTACGCGTGGCCCGCGCGCCGATCCGTCGAACTTCGGCCGCCTCGCCTGGCGATCCGTCGGCGGGTCGGTCGCCGCCGAACTGCCGCCCCGGGGCTCGTCGAGCATCCCTACGTCATCTGGGTAGTGATCCTCGACCTGCCGTCGGCCAGGCGTCGGCTGGCGCGGCGCGGCCTCTGGCGCAGCGCCGCCCGCATCGTCTCGTCCGTTCGTGGGTTTGGACACGCATGACGACCGACCGAGAAGGTGCGCGAGCAGGTGGCGCGAAGAGCGATCCCATGCTCACCCCGGCTCCCCTCACCGGACTTCAGGACTGGTACCTCTGCGACTGCGACGGAGAGTGGCCCCAGGCCGCGATCGTCGCCGACCCCGGCGACGCCTGCCAGGGCCTGCACATCGATCCGCGCGAGGCGGGCTGGGCGCTGCACGTCGACCTCGAGGACGCCGGCCTCACCGGCCGCGACTGCGACGAGATCACGATCCGGCGCACGAGCGACGACTGGCTCCACGCGTGGGTCCAGGACGGCGAGTTCCATGTCGACTGCGGCCCGCTCACCCTCACCGAGGCGATCAAGACCTACCTCGCCTTCGCCGGCCGCGCCCCCAGCGCCAACTAGTCCCAGCGCTCCGGGGCCCGACGCGCCCGCCGCGCCACAGCGCCCGGGCGCCGACGAGCCGTCCGCTGCTCCGCCGGCCCCACCTAGGCTGCACGGAGATGACGCGTCGCCCCATCTCCGCCTGGCTCACCGACATGGACGGCGTGCTCGTCCACGAGCAGCACGCGATCCCGGGCGCCGCCGAGTTCATCGCGAAGCTGCGGGCGAGCGGCCTGCCGTGGCTCGTGCTCACCAACAACTCGATCTACACGCGCCGCGACCTCTCCGCCCGCCTCACGCTCAGCGGCCTCGAGGTGCCGGAGGACCACATCTGGACCTCCGCCAACGCGACCGCGAAGTTCCTCGACGACCAGCGCCCGAACGGCTCGGCCTTCGTGATCGGCGAGGCCGGACTCACCACCGCGCTGCACGAGATCGGCTACACGCAGACCGAGCGCGACCCCGACTACGTCGTCCTCGGCGAGACCCGCACCTACAGCTTCGAGCGCATCACGACCGCGATCCGCCTCATCGAGGCCGGCGCCCGGTTCATCGCGACGAACCCGGATGCGACGGGCCCCTCGCCGCAGGGCTCCCTGCCCGCCACCGGCTCCGTCGCCGCGCTCATCACCACGGCGACGGGCGTGAATCCCTACTTCATCGGCAAGCCCAACCCGCTGATGATGCGCAGCGCTCTCAACAGCTCCGGCGCCCACTCCGAGTCGACGGCGATGATCGGCGACCGCATGGACACCGATGTGCTCTCCGGCCTCGAGGCGGGCCTGGAGACGATCCTCGTCCTGTCCGGCGTGGCGACCCGCGTCGATGTCGAGCGCCATCCGTTCCGCCCGACCCGCATCGTCGACTCGATCGCCGACCTGATCGACGACATCGTCCCCGCCCAGTAGCCGGTCACCGCTGGCTCGCCGGAGTACGCACGCTGGTGCTCGGGCAGACCGGTGCCGGGACAGGCCGTGAAGTGGCCGAGGTTCTGGTGCGTGCCGCAGCGTTCAGATCGCGGCTCTCGCCGCATGAATACCGAAGGTATCCGAAGCGAACTCCAGCAACGGGACAAGGGGCTTCGGGACCCGTACCTTGTGGCGCACAAGCACCCACCGCTTCGGCGCCGCACTCAGCTCCGGCGCCCATCCTGACTCTCCCGGAAAGCACCACCATGAACACCAACCTCCGCACCATCTTCCTTCCGCTCGCGCTCGTCGGCGCCCTCGGTGGCTTCGCTGCCGGCTGTGGCGACGGCGGCGTCGACACGAGCAAGCTCGAGGACGTCAAGAAGCAGGGCGAGACGATCCGCCAGGACGCCGCGAAGCTGCAGGACGACGCGAAGCAGGTCCAGGCCGACATCCAGTCCGGCAAGATCAGCGCCGAGGAGGGCCAGAAGAAGCTCGAGGCGCAGACGAAGGAGATCGAGGCCAAGGCCAAGGGTGCGACGTCCGACGCGATCGACGCCGTCAAGGACAACAAGTACCTCTCCGACGACGACAAGAAGCAGCTCGAGGACGCGCAGAAGCAGCTCACCACCACGCCGTAGGGCCGGTCAGCCGGGAACGGCGGCCAATCCGGGGTACGTGAGCTCGGTGGCGTGACGGACGGCGCCCGCCGGGCCGCTGGCGGGCTGAGCATGCAGCGACGCGACGGTGAGCGTGAGCAGGGCGTGGGCGACGCGCGAGGGGTCCAGGCCGCTGCGCAGCCCGCCGTGCCGACGCCGTCCCCGATGGCCTCGGCGATCGTGCCGAGAAGCACGTCGCCGGGCGGCGTCGCACTCGTGACGAGCCTGGCGGCATAGGGCGCTAGGTAGCGCGACCGGGCGGCGAGCTGCCCGGCCGCCCACGAGAGCCGCTCGGTCACCGCGTCGAGCCCGGGCGGCGCGGACCACGCGGCTTCGCCGACGGCCGCCCCGACCTGGGCGAGCAGGAGCTGGACGGCGA
>JAURVW010000495.1 GCA_030655275.1 Solirubrobacteraceae bacterium | reverse complement strand
TGCGAGAGCTGGAACGAGCGCATGTGGGCGGACGGCGAGCCGATCGACCCGTCGCCGACGATTGACCAGGCCATCAACGGCGGCTTCCCGTGGCTGCAGATCGAGTGCTCGCGCTGCAGGACGCCGAGGGACGTGGACATGGCCGCGCTGTCTCACCCGCCGACGACGTGCGTGCACGATCTCGCCGGCCGGCTGCGGTGCCAGAAGTGCGCGAAGGCCGGCAGGCGACCGGTGGCGACGCTGCTGCAGCTGGCGCCGACGGAACGTCGCCTGCACGTTGACCCCTTCGCGTAGACGCAATCCCCGGTATAGTGGGACGGCTGGGGGACAAGATGACCGAAGAGAAAAAGCTGCCGCGCGCGACCATGCGCGACAACAAGCTGTACGTCGAAGGCGAGAAGGACGCGTATGTTCGAGGCATGATCCGGTCGCTGACACTCGAAGTCCGGGATCTGGTCTACCATCGCGGCTACTCCGTCGACGGGGGCAAGGCGCAGGTGACCGGGCGCATCAGCGGCACAGCCGTCGTACAGCGTCGGGATGCGATCGCGGTGGCGGGTTCGGATTGGCGATCGACGGAGCTGACGTTCTCGGTCCGCGCGGTGCCGGCTGGCTCCGAGCATGAGTGGAAGAGCACCATCGGCTTTCTCGCCTACGACTGGGAGATCTCAGACCCGGACGACGAGGATCGCTTCTTCGTCGAGGTCTACGTCACCCAGGACGCCTTCACGGACGCCGAGGGCGCCTTCCTGGCGGGCCGCACGAAGACGCTCGATGTCATCCTCGACACCGATCTGTGGGTCCATGAGGACGACTGGCATGAGCCTCAGTCGGGCTTCGTTAAATGGTACCTCGTCCCGACCGAGAAGCCGTCGGGGACGCCTCGGTCTGAGCGCGGCCGCGTGGAAAGTTTCGGCTGGAAGGAAGCCCCTCCGGCACCGGCCAGGCCGCCGATCGCGGCGGAGGACACGCCGGCGTACAAGGCCGGGCAATCCTGGGCGTCAGACATGGTCCGGACGGCGCAGGCTCAG
>JAURVW010000492.1 GCA_030655275.1 Solirubrobacteraceae bacterium | reverse complement strand
ACCACAATTTCGTTCTCACCTATCCCGATAATATCCCTGACAAGTGCCCGGTCATCTTTACCGAACTCATAACCCTGCATTCCCAGAGGGATCACATGAACGGGCTTTTCTATCCCCCGCGTGAGGAGATGCTGCCTGAATCCCTCGTTCAATACAATATATTGGTCAAACATGCTCTCTATTATCATGTTTTTTGAATCGTAATCGCTGAATCCGTGCAGGGTTACGTTTGTCTGGATACCTTTTTTCCTGAGTATGTTGAGGTCGGCAGCAACTTTTCTGGCATCGTACAGAGAATACTCCCACTGGAAATTCACAGTATCTGGCTCAAATTCAAACACTTTCTCGTTCACTTCGTTAGCATAAAGGACCTCAGCTTTTCCTTTGAGAGCATTTACAAGACTGCGGGAATAGTCGCCGATTCCGCATGTCATGTCTTTACTAGGACAGATTATTGCGATTTTCATTTTAACTTCCTCAATTTCAGGTAATATATAGTTGAAATAATAATTAAACCAAATTGAATAACTGCAAGAATTTGATTTACTATTTTAGGTACAAAGGCATCAGTACCATAATAAATAAGCAGCAGAGTCAGGATCAACAGTATTAAGGATCCCGCTCCAATGAGTAACTGTTTTCTCATGCTTTTTTTCAGGATCTCTTCAGTTTCCGCATCGGTATTATTCATCTCGATACAATTCCTCCAATTTATCCATATTTATTTAAATATCTTTTTTCTATATTCTTCAACAGATTTTTTCTTATCTTTTTGATCTAATTTCCAGCAAACTTCACATAATTTTATCCATGGATGGTTTGTACTTATCCAAACATCATAAGTGTAATACTCTTTTCCACATATGATACATTTAACTTTATTATCATCATCTTATTTTATAAATAAACCTCTGATAACGAACCCATCAGAAGTTAATATCCCTGATAATTCAACATCTTCTGGCTTTTCGATAATTTCTCCATTTTCGATTGTTACCAATCTGCTAATTTCTCCCTCTCCTTGAATTATCTCTTTGAGTATAATTTGATAACTTTTCTTTTCAAATTTCATCCCAGACTGCCATATTTCCATATTTATACACCTCTATATCCAGACAACAGTTTCTCCCACTGTTGCGCGGATTTCTCCCATGAATAAGCCTTCACTCTTTTCAGTGCTGCCTCTCCCGCCTTCAGCCTGTCTGCCTCGTTCATCCAGAGCTTTTCCATAGCCCGGCATATATCATCAGGCTCAGACACATGGACCTCACCGCTCGGAGGAATGCGCTCGGTTTTGACTGGTACGAGTACTCCGCATCCTTCCGCGTACTCCCGCAGCACTCCGTAATCGCTCAC